>NZ_CDWTMO010000055.1:5475-22394 GCF_977946435.1 Frankia sp. CgKIO3
CTGGGGACGTCGGTCGCGCTACCTGCCGTGCCGCACTGGCTCCTCCGCCAAGCCGCCGAGCAGGTCGTCGAACTCGCCGTCGGTCACACCGGCCACGAAGGCACCCCACTCGGACTCGGTGAAGTAGAGGACCGTGCCGCCCAGACCAGCGACGCCCCGCACCATGATCGCCTGCCGCCCCGGCTCGAAGACCTTGTCGTCCCGGCGGAAGTCCGCCGGGACCTGCTCGGCCGGAATGTGCCCGGTGATGATACCGCCATCCCCAACGCTGCCCCAGATCTGCGCGCCGGCCTGCCTCCTGGTCTCGTCGACGAAGGCCGCCCAGACGTCCGGGGTGAACCACAGGTCGGGGCCCGACGGGAACTTGGAGTCGCGGACGCCTATCCGGCGGGCCGCGCCAGATCCGGCCGCGGCCACCTGAACGCAGTTGGCAGTCGGCTCGCTGCGAGTGGACTTGCGCCAAGCGGTGACGAGAGGGGCGATGGCGGGCGTGCTCACAGCACTGTTCATGGTGATCGCTTCCTAACGGTCAGGCAGCTTCGTCGCGGCCTGGCTGATGAACTCGACGCTGCCGGCGGGAGACAGCGCCACCTCGGCCAGCAGGTCGTACCGCTCGGCGTAGCGGGCGACCTGCGCCGAGTCGGTCACGATGACGTCGGTGGTGATAGACTCGATCGCCGCCACCACCGGGTCGCCCGGGTCGGGGTAGGTGTAGAGCGACAGCGCTCCCGGCAGCGTCTGGTAGTCGCGCACCACCGCCTCGATCGGCAGCACCCGCACCGTGACGTTCTCCTCGCCGGCCCGGGCCGCCAGGTGCGCGAGCTGCTCGCGCATCACCGGCGGCGGCGCGGAGGGCCGCCGGACCGCGGCCTCGTCGATCAGCAGCTCGTAGCTCGGAGCGCCCGGGCGCCGCAGCATCCGCTGCCGACCAGCCCTGCCCTCCAGCACGCCCTCGACGGTGGCCTCACCCGCGGGCATGACGCCCGGGAGCAGCAGCCGGGCGCGGGCGTACTCGGCCGTCTGCAGCAGGCCAGGAACCGAACTCGGCTGGTACTCGCGGATGCCCACCGCCCCGGCTTCGAGGTCCGCGTACAGCGCCTGCCGCTCGCCCATCACCCGGGCACCGGACTCCCACCAGCCCCTGGTCGCCGCATCCTGGGCGATCCTCAGCAGGCTCGTCCACTCCGCTCCCTCGACACCGAGCGCCTCCAGCAGCTTCATCACGTCGTTGATGTCCGGGGAAACCCGGCCGTTCTCCAACCGCGAGATCTTCGACCGGTCGACCCCGATGCTCCTCGCCAGCTCCAGGTGGTTCAGCCCGGCGGCCTCGCGGAGTCGCCTCAGCTCCTGCGCGAGCCGGTAGCGGCGGACGTATGGGCTGATCATGAACAATCCCAACGCGCGGACTCGTGAACTGTGCGGGGATCCGCACTTGTCGATCAGGCTATCAGTGCTGAAATGCGCGAAGATGCAGGCATCGGCACACCCGTCACCCGCGTCGGCGAGGCGCCGGACCGCTACCTGGCCCGATGGCCAGCTTCCGATCTTGTCGACAAACGGCCCCTTCCCGGCAAGATCAGAACGGCAGTTCGTCGCTGTAGCCACCCGCGAGCGCGGCCCAGGGGTCGATCACCGGAACTCCTCGCAAGAACCGGCCTACGTCGCTCCCGGGAAGACGAAAACGCACGTTTTCAATCCTGCGCGCCAGGAAGGTGCCGGTAAGAAACGTGTCACCAGCCGCAAACGCGGATGATCTTGTGCTGGCTGGCCACGTGTGCGAGACCGAGCGGCGACCGGGGTCGGGCCACGTGTCGAGTTGCTGGCGCGGTTCCTGGTCAGCCGCGGCTTCGGTAGTCGGCCGAGGGCCCGTCCTACGATGGTGCGGTGACCGACACTGTGGGTGGCCGTGCGGCGTTTCAGGTCTTGGTCCTGCCCTACAGGCAGACCGGGCAGGGCACGGAGTACGCCTTGTTCCGGCGTGCTGATGCCGCCTATTGGCAGGGTGTCGCCGGTGGTGGCGAGGCGGGTGAGTCTCCGGCGCAGGCAGCCCGGCGGGAAACCGCCGAGGAGGCCGGTCTGGTCGGCGAACGCGAGTTCATCGCGCTCGCCGCGCGGGCCACGATCCCCGTCGTCTACGTCACCGGGGAGTTCACCTGGGGGCCGGACATGCTGGTGATCCCGGAGTACGCGTTTGGTGTCCGCGCGGAGGACGCCGAGGTGACGTTGTCGGACGAGCACACCGAGTACGGCTGGTTCAGCCTCGACGACGCGGTGAAGGCCGTGCAGTGGGATTCCAACCGCACCGCCCTGTGGGAACTGGACCATCGGCTACGCCACGGCATCGGTCACCGCGCCGCCTGAGCGACCAGGTCCGCGACGATGTCGTGGCGGGCCCATTTCGGGGTGCGGAAGGGGTTGACGGTCGATGCGGGTTGGCTACGTCAGAGTCAGCAGCGTCGACCAGAACACGGTGAGGCAACTTGACGGGGTGGACGTTGAGCGGATGTTCACCGACAAGGCGTCCGGGGCAGCGCACCCGTGCGATGTGGCTGTGGTCTGTGGATCGTGGCGTCCTATCCTGTCCGGATGCAGGAATCCACGGCGGGTCACGAACGTCCGGTGCGCGGCTTCGAGCTGATCTGCGAGATCGAGCCGCCGACCCGGCCGGACCTGACCCATGCCCGCCACCAGATCGGCGTCCTGAGCCCCGTCACCGACGCGTTCCTGATCCCCGACAACCACATCGGACGCGCGACGGTGTCGAGCATCGCCGTCGCCCACGAAGTGCAGACGATGGGGGGACGCAGCATCGCTTGCGTGAACTCCCGCGACCGTAACCTGCTCGGCTTCCGCCGCGACCTGCTCACCGCCGCGGCCTACGGCGTCGAGGAATTCCTGTTCGTCCACGGCGACAAACCCACCGCCGGGAACCGAACCAGCGACCTGACCGTGCGCGCGATGATGGACGAGGCCCGCGCGGCCAGCGAGGATCCGGTCTTCGCGGACATGCCGGCGTTCCGGGTCGGCGCCGCGGCCGGCCTACGTCCGCTGCCCACATGGAAACGAGCGGCCGACTTCCTGTTCGTACAGGTCAGCTACTCGATGGACGCCCTGCTGCGCTGGCGCGACGCCCATCCGGTCGAACTGCCGATCTACGCCGGCGTCATGGTCCTCGCGAGCGCCGGGATGGCCCGCCGCCTCGCCGCGACCATCCCCGACATCGACATCCCCGACGACCTCGTCCAAGCAGTCGAACGGGACCAGGCGGCCGGGGTCGAAACGGCCTGCGACCAGGTGCTACGGCTGCGCGACAGCGGCGCCTTCGCCGGTGTGCACCTCGTCCCGGTTAGCCGCTACCGCCAGGTCGCCACCCGACTTGAGGACCTTCTCTAACCGCCCGGGCCGTTTCTCGCAGGTCTTGGTACCCCTCACGCAGGGTCCAGCAGTCGATCAGCTGCTCCGGAGTCCACTCCCGCCGCGTGGAAGTCCGACCTGGCCCGGGAGTTCGGCATCAGCCGCGAGAACGCCGGCCTGCCGGCCTCTACTGGGACGACCTCCCCGAGGACAAGATCGCGGCGATCCCGGTCCTGGCGGCGCTCCGGCCTCACACAGGCTGACCTGGTCAGCGAACATTCCCTCCGGATAGAAATCCGGTGGCCTGCCTGGCAGGTCCTCCCAGCTCAGCGAGCCTGCCGCCTGCGAAAACGTTCTTCCCAAGCGGTGGAATGACCTACGCACACCACCTGGCGATCATGGCTTCTCGGAATCCGTCTCACGCGAGATAGAGAGGCGCTCGCCCGCCATCTGGCCTGCTGGTTCCTCGACGAGGTCCAGCCGGCGATTGCCGGGGCTCTGGTGCTCGTCCGAGTCTCTGAGACCCCGGGGACCTGGGCCGAGTACGTCGTCGGCGCTGCCGGGTGACTGCCGGAGCCCCGGCCGATCTGCTCGTGGCGGAGCGGTTTGGCCCGACGTTTCAGGACGAGGGCGTCACGGCTGGCCAGCGGGCGGTCTTCCTGCGGCTGTCCGGGTGCAATCTGACCTGCTCGTTCTGCGACGAGCCCCATACGTGGGACTGGCGCCGGTTCGACCGGTCGGAGCACAGCGAAGCGATCCGGGCGCGCGCGCTCGTGGACTGGCTGCTCGCCCAGCCGGCCGAGCGGGTGGTCGTGACGGGGGGAGAGCCGCTGCTCCAGCAGCGGCGGCTGGTCCCGCTCGTCGCGGATCTCCATCGCGCCGGCCGCCGGGTCGAGATCGAGACGAACGGGACCGTCGTTCCCGCCGACGACCTGGTGGCGGCTATCGACCGGTTCACGATCTCGCCGAAGCTGTCCGGTTCGGAGGTTCCGGAGCCCAGGCGGATCGTGCCCGCGGCGCTGCGCGCCTTCGCCGGGCTGAGCAGCGTGGCGTTCAAGTTCGTCGTCTCCCGGCCCGCCGAGGAGATCGAGGAGATCGCCGCGCTCGAAGCGCGGTTCGGCACGTTGGCCGACAGGTGGGCCATCGATCTGACGGTCAGCCAGGAACTGGACCTGTCCCGCGCCGGCAAGAGCCCCACAGCCTTCGCCTCGATCTCGGACATGATCAGCGCGTTGTCCGGCCGGCCGGTGCGCGTAGGCAGCCCGTTCTGGCAGCTGACCAAGACGGAGATCGTCGCCTGGTACCTCGCCGAAGGGCTGCCCGCCGCCGACCTGCTGCGACATCACCCTCGACGACGACCAGATCCTGCTCCGACTCGGCGACCCGTCCGTTCCGGTGCCCGAACTGTTCGCCGCCCTCCTGCTGGCCGCCGCGACCCACCGGGACAACATGACCACGGCGACGAATCCGAACAGCCGCTGGCTGTTCCCCGGCCGCCGCGCCGGCCAGCCACTACACCCCGGCAGCCTGCTCGACCAGATCCGCGCCCTCGGCGTCCCGATACAGGCCGCCCGGATCGCCACGCTACGCCAGCTCGTCCTGCAAGCGCCCGCCCCGGTCGTCGCCCAGGCCCTCGGCTACCACCCGATCACTACCCAATGACACCGCGCCGAAGCCGGTGGAACCTGGAGCCACTACGCCCGGGAGGCCACGAACATGTTCGCTGACCAGCTCGTTCACATCGTCACTTACGACACGGCGTGGCTCGCCCAGTTCGCTGAGCAGCAAGACCGGCTCCGCGCCGTCCTGGCCCCGTGGCTGGCCGGCGCGATCGAACACATCGGGTCCACCGCGGTTGCCGGCATGCCCGCCAAGCCTGTTATCGACCTGCTCGCCCCCGTGCGGTCGCTCGACGAGGCCCGGAGCGCGGTGCCAGCGCTGGAAGCAGACGGATGGCTGTTCTGGCCTGATGATCCGTGCCGGCACTGCTCGCGTTCCGGGACGCGCTGCGCGCCGACCCCGGACTGCGCCAGGACTATGCGGATCTGAAGAAGCACCTCTCCGGCGAGCACCGCGACAACCGCAACGCCTACACCAACGCCAAGAGCGACTTCGTCGACCAGGTCCTGCGCAGCACCGGGATCCAGCCGCTGCCACGCGATCTCCTACCCGAGTAGAACCCGCCCTCCCCGTCACCAAGAGCGAGGACAAGCCGGGCCTGAGGCCCGAACCCGCGACACTCGAATACGCGACTCTGCCCGTCTCAAACCCCGAGTCGTCAACCCGCCGTCAGGCCTGCTCGCCGGAGACCGTCCGCTGGGGGCGTACGCCGTCCGGCCGGTAGATCCTGGCCGGCGGCCCGGGTGGGATCGGTGCCGAGGGTGTTCCCGCAGCGGGTGGAGATCCACGCCCGGGTGCCGCCGGGATGCGGCGCCGGCCGCCAGTTTTCCAGGTCGTAGGTCTCGCCGGTGGCGAAGCCCTTCCCGCCGTTCAGCGCCGGTAGCTGCGCGAAGTTCTGATGGCACGCCAGCTGGTCGCGCAGGCCCGTCACACACCCCTGCACGGCCTGCCAGATCTCGGCGACAACCTGGCCGCGGTCCCCGGCGCGCCGCCCCTCGGGGGTGGGCCGCACCTGGATGCGGAACCGGCCGTCCGCCCACTGCTGCACGATGATCTCCTCGACGTAGCGGCTCGGGCCGCAGTAGGGCGTGCTGGCGCCGGCACGGCTGCCGGTGCCCGCGCCGGCGGCCTGCGGGCTGTGTGTCGTTTCGGGGCCGGGGATGGGGCTCGGGCCGTGCGCGGGAGTCGGGCCGCCGGGGGATGCATCCCCGCGGTGGCGCGCGGACCGGCCGGGGCGTCCGGGCCGCAGGCGACGGCGAGCAGCCCCACCGCCGGGACGCCCAGCAGGAGGACCCGCGCGAGGACCGCGCACAGGCGTGCCCCCACAATCCCGGACGCGGTGCTCCCTGCGGTCCCCGCCACGTGTGCTCCCCCGGGTCCGGGGCGGGTGGGTTCCGCCGGTTACCGCCGCGTCAACCCACCGCACCGGCGGCCGTTAGGCGGCCTCGGGGGCGGGGCGTCAGCGGTGCAACGTACGGCGGCGGCCCACCGCCCGCCACACCAGCAGCACGACGATACCCCCGATGATCGAACCGACGATGCCGGACGGTTGCAGCGCGCCCTCGCTGAGATCACGGTTGAACAGGACGTAGCCGAGGAAACCGCCGACGAACGAGCCGACGATGCCGAGCAGGATCGTCGCAGGGATACTCATCGGGTCGGGCCCGGGCACGAGCAGGCGCGCGACCGCGCCGGCAACGAGACCAAGCAGCACCCAGCTGATGAGGGTCCAGACCACGGAAGACCTCCGGCCAGTAATGATTATCGATGGCCGACCGATGATCGAGGAGCTAGGACGTCCGCCGTATACCCGACCGACCCGGTTCGTCAAACAACGTCCGGAACGTCGTCCCGCGGACAGCCTGCCCGTCGAGATGACTCAGGAGATGGTGCGCCGCTGGATGGTGACCTCGTGCGGCTCACGGTCGGGGGTGTCGAGGGCGAAGCTGATGATCCGCCGAGGATGGATGCGGATGATCGCACCGTCGATGCGGCCGGCGGGACCGTCCGGGGCCTGGATGGCCTCCGCGGCGCCGCGGATCTCCAGGAAACGCACCCGCCACGGGTCACTGGAGACGATGTCGTCGATGACGATCGCGGCCCTGCCCTGCCGGGAGACGTTGTGGAACTTCTGGCTCGCGGCCATGTTGTACCCGCCGATGTCGATCGTGCCCAGCTTCTCGTTGAGGCTGAACCCGACCGGGTTGACCTGCGGGGTGCCGTCGGCACGCACGGTCGCCAGCCGGCCCAGGGGCTGGGTGCGCAGGTAGTCGGTCTCGAGCTCGGTGAAGGTCATGGCTTGCCTCCTCTGGTGGGGCGGAGCGGGGCCGCGGGACCGCCCCGACACTAGAAGCTCAAGCGCTGTTGAGGCCGAGGCGATAGCGTACCGGTGACGGCTATTACCGGTTCCCCGCCGGGCGGCCGAGGACGCCGCTGAGCTTCACACCGCGTGCCTCGGAGCCCGTCCACGATCCCGGGCGAGCCGCGGCGGACTAGGGTGGGTCTCGATGTTCCAGGATGTCCGGACGCCCCGGCGGTGAACGACGAGGCCACCATACCGATCCCCGGCCCCCGTGCGCTACCGGCCGGCTCCGCCGGCGCGGCACAGCCGCCGGTCCTGGCGCCGGGCACCGACGAGCAGCTCACTGCCGATCTGCTCGCCCGGGTAGGGGGCTACGCCCGCGCCGCGCGTTCCACGGCGACCTGGCGGGCCTACGACAGTGACCTGCGCCAGTTCCGGGCCTGGTGTGAACGCCAGACGGTGCCGCTGTGCCCGCTGCCGGCGACCCCGGCGACGGTCGCCGGTTACCTCGCCACGCTCGCCGACGCCGGGTACAAGCCCTCGACGATCCGCCGCCGGCTCGCCGCGATCTCCGTCTCCCACCAGCTCGGTCGCCATCCCAACCCGGCGAGCGCACCGGAGGTCTGCGCCGTCTGGGACGGTATCCGCCGCACCCGCGGGGTCCGCCCGGACCGCAAGACCGCGCTGGACACCTCCCTGCTGGCCCGGGTCGTCGCCGGGCTGCGCGACGACAACCTCGCCGACGTCCGCGACCGGGCACTGCTGCTGATCGGGTTCGCCGGCTGCCTGCGCCGCTCCGAACTCGTCGGCCTCGACGTCGCCGACCTGCTCGAGACCCCCGACGGAGTCGTCCTGACGATCCGGGCGTCGAAGACCGACCAGGAGGCCGCCGGTGCCCTGGTCGGCGTCGCCTACGGCTCCTACCGGCCGACCTGCCCGGTACGGGCCTGGCGGGCCTGGGCGGGCGCCGCCGCGCTGACCGACGGGCCGGCGTTCCGCGCGGTCAACCGGCACGGGCAGGTCGCGCCGGGGCGGCTCTACCCGGGCTCGGTGGCCCGGATCGTGCAGCGCCGGGTGGCCGCCGCCGGACTCGACCCGGCCGACTTCGCCGGGCATTCGCTGCGCTCCGGGTTCGCCACCGCCGCCGCCCGCGCCGGTGTCGCCGACCGGTCGATCATGCGCCAGGGCCGGTGGCGCTCCTCGGCGTCGCTCGACAGCTACGTCCGCGCCGGACGGCTGTTCGACCGCGACAACCCCTCCGGCCGCGTCGGGCTGTGAACCCGACCGGCCTGTTGCCGTCCCGTGGCCGCGGCCATCACCGTCGACTCCGTAGGAAGCCGTCGACGATCAACGCGACCAGGACCCCCATAGCTGGACGACGAGCCCGTCGGCGCTGACCAGCCCCGCCCGCAGCAGCGCGCCCCCGCCGGCGACCGCGACTATCGTGCATGCGGCGTAACCGACCCGACGATGCCCGTCGGATTCGCCGTGACGGTCCCCGGCGACCGGGGAGTCCGGCCTCGCCGGCGCGCCCACCGCGGCGCGCGGGTTCTCGCGGCGGGCGCCGCCCGGCAGGCGAAGGAGCAACGGACGCGGGTGCTCGCGCCTGTCCCGACGGCGTCGTCGACGCGGGCGGCGATGATTCATCGCAGGATACTCCTCGGGAAGCGGGTGTCGAATAGCACGGTGCCTGGGCCTGTTCACTGGACCGGCGGTACCGGGCAATAAGGTGGCGTGGATCGAGTCCTGGCCTGCATGCACCCTTCTTACTCAACGCAAGGAATGCGTGGCAAGATGCTTCGTCACCGGACCAAGGGAGGTCGACGCCGATGCCGAATGCGGCAACCGCCGTGCATTCATATCCTCCTACGCGATGGATCACGCCGTATCCGGAGGGTCAATGCGGCAACTCCTGACGCATTCTTTCCGGCTCCCGCGTCCCCGCGATCGTCCACGAGAAGGTGCCATGTCCGGTAAACCACAACAGCCACCGCGCGCAACCGGGGACTCCCACCTCGACGCTCTCCTGGCCCGCCGCTACAAGGACTACGAATTCGTAATGAAGTAATTAATGCAAGCCAATATGCGTCTTCGCAGGTCACGGGCTCGCGAGGACCCCGAAGTGAACAATTTATTTCATTCCGAATCCTACGAGCAGCACTACAAACGGTACGGAGTGTCGTTGGGTGCGATCGCCCGCGAGCTTGCCCCTGACGGGGCGGGCCGGGACGAACACCGCAACCTCGCGGCGCGGATCGGCCGCTTCTACCTGACCGGAACGGGGCAGTCCGCCGCCCGCTGGGCTTACTTCGAGACGGAGCTTCGGCTGTGGTTCTCCGCCGCGAAGACGCCAGCCGCGGAGCGAAAGACCATACTGGATGAGTACGCCGCGCTGTATCGCCGGGCCTTCCCGCACGCGACCGACGGCCCGTATGGGGCGCGGGCGGACACCGACGTGTCGTTCGAACAGCATGTCCAGAGTATCATGGCCGGGTTCACCCGGCTTCTCGGCACGAAGAGCATGCCCAGTGAATTGTCCGGTGAGGAGCTCCGGCGGATCGCCGGCGACCTGATTCCTCTCCTGGACAACAAAAGTATGTTCAATCCCTGCCTGGCCCTGAGCATGGAAATGACCAGAAGGCCGTTCGATGAGCAGAGCCGAGCGGCCGCGGAGGCGATCACCACGTGCGACGAAAGGCTCGCTGAAATCGATCAGGCGCTCTGCGGGATCGGGGGACACGGTGTCCGGCGGCTACGCCGCGCCATCGCAGAGCACCGAACGGAACACCGTCGGATGCTTATGCTCCCCCCGATTGCCGACGGGGCCTTCCCAGACCTCGCCCGTACCGACGGCGTGCATCCGCCCGCAGGCACGGGATCGCCGTTGTCCGCCGGGTCCGCGGGGGGGGGAAGGCCCGCCATGGGAACCGGATGTGACGGTGAACCGGATGTGACAATGGCCTGCCGATGACGGCACAGGGGGCGGTAACCGGTCCGCTTTCGGCGGCGGGAACGGCACCGGCCAGACTCGTCCCCCGATCGGCATTTATGATCATCTTTTTGGGGGTAGGGTGGGCGTGGCAGGCTGCCGGGTGTGAGCAGGGGCAGCGCCGGGGCCGATCGCGTCCGCGGCACAGACGGCGAGGACGGTCCCCCGGCCGGGACGGGCAGCACCCCGACCGATGTGCCCGATGTTTCCGATGGGCCCAGGGAGTTCGGTTCGCCAGGTGTTCCAGGTGCGCCCGCCGGACGCGGGTACCGATGTCGGGGCGGCCGCGGCGGGTCCGTCGTGGGACATCATCCTGTCCCACGCGAACGCGCCGCGGGACGCCGCGTGGGCGCGCTGGCTGGCCTGGCAGCTCGAGCAGGCCGGCTACCGGGTTGTGAGCCATCCGCTGACCGCGGCCCCCGCGGGACCCGACCCCGCCGGGGACACGGCGCTCCCCGGCGACCCGGCGCTCGACCTGGACCGGCATCTCACCCTCGGCGGGGAGATCCTGCTGATCTGGTCGTCCGCCTACCTGGCCGCGCTCACCCGCTCGGCCCAGGCCGGGGCCGCCGTGCCGGTGCCGGCGGTCCGGTCCCGCGGCGGGGGACGGTGCGAATGCCGCCCTCGGGGGAACGGGCGCCCCTGCCGGGGGAACGGCGGGTGTCGGGGGAACGGCGCGGGGAGGACCGGCAGGGCGCCCGGCCCGGCCCGTTCGGGCATCTGCTCGCCTTCGACCTGTTCGGGCTGGACGCCACCACCGCCCGCGACTGGCTGCTACGCCAGGTCACGGTCGTTGCCCCGTGGCCGGCCGGGGGGCTCGTGCCACCCCCCTTTCCCGCGGAGGTCCCGGAGGTCCCGGAGGTCCCGGCGGATGCGACGGGGCCCGGCCGGCGCCCGCACCGTTCCCGCGCCGGGCACGCACACCCGGGCTCCCGGGATCTCAGCGCGGCACGACGGGTCGCGGTGCTGCCGCAGGAGCGCGGTCATCCGATGAGCGTGGCGTTCAAGCCCCTCCGGCTCGCTGCTGGCCACCGGCGGCACCGACACGACCGTACGGCTGTGGGCGTGGGCGTTCCCCGCCCCGCCGCGACTGATCGCGACCGTCGGCTACGGGCGGCGGATCAACCAGGAGTGGGTGCGGGCGGTGACGTTCAGCCCGGACGGGCGGGTGCTCGCCGCCGCCGGGGACGCCGGCACCACCGTGCTCTGGCAGGTCGGCGACCCCACCCGCCCACTGCCGCTGATGACGCTGATGACGCTGATGACGCTGACCGGGCATCGCGGCTACCTGCACGATCTCGCCTTCAGCCCGGGGGCACGCTGCTGGCCACCGTCGGCGACGACCGGGCGGTGCTGCTGTGGGACCTGGCCGAACCGGGGGCTCCCCGGCGGGCTGCGGTCCTCGCCGGGCATCGCGGTCCCGTGCACACGGTCGCGTTCAGCCCGGACGGTGATCTGCTCGCCGCCGCCGGCAGGGACCGGACCATCCGGGTCTACTCGGTCGCCGACCCCACGGCCCAGACCGTGCTGGCCGCGGTCGCCGACCATCGCCGGGCCGTGCACACGCTCGCCTTCAGCCCGGACGGCACCCTGCTCGCCGCCGGCGGCGGCGAGCAGACCGTGACCCTGCGCGAGGTCACCGATCCAGAGTGTTCCGGGCCCGCCCACCGGCTGCCCCCGCACGGCGGGCCGGTGCACGAGGTGGCCTTCGCCCCGGACAGCCGGCTGCTGGCCACCGCCGGCGCCGACCGCGTCACCGCCGGGTGGGAGCTGTTCCCTGGCCGCTGAGGGGCCGGGCCGGGGACGCCACGCCGGGATCGGGGCCGGGGACGCCGGTCCACCGCCGGCGAAGCGGTGCGCGTTCAGGCGTCGCCGAGATCCTGCCCAAGGGGGAGATGGCGGTAGATGGTGGTCCGTCCGCGCCGGGTGAGCGCGGCCACCAGGTCGATCGGCACTCCGCCGGCGCGGGCGGCCTCCCACATTCTCTCCTCCGCCTCGCAGGTGGCATCGACTGAGGCGGACAGGGCGGCCATGAGCTCATGGTGAGCCTGCGTCCTCGGCGTCCACGGCGGGCGGGGCATCCACCCACCTTATGGGCGTACCAGATTGACATGCAAACACGTGGGAGATTAGCGTTTCAGATAGGTATGCGAACTGGGAATGTGATGCATCTGTCGCGGCATTGCCGCATTCTGGCCCTACCCGAGCATCCGAAGGGACCTCATGATGGCCAGATACACCTGCACGTACTGCGGTATCATCTCGGATCCGGGTCCCCACCAAGGCCGAGGCATCCCAACTGCTCGCCACCCACATGCAGGTCCGCCACGGCGGGCTGGGCCGCGGCCCCCAACCGGCCGTCATCCCGCGGACCGGTTCACGTCGCGTCCGGCGCCGCTGACAGTCCGCTGGCAGTCCCGCACCGCCCTTCGTCCCGCTCGCCCACGGAGCCGGGGCGGGGCACCGGTGGTGCTCAGGCGGCCGGCGACGGAGCGGCCAGTCCGATCAGCCGGTGCACACGCAACGGGACAGGCCTGCCCTGCACGACGAGGGGATCCGCCTCGCTCGCGGTGACGCTGTCCCGGACGAGATGATAGGTGGTGTCGCCGATGAAGATCTCGCCGGCGGGCGCGGCGTGTTCCAGTCGGAAGGCGACGTTCACCGGGTCGCCACTCACGCCACCGGCACTGACGCCACCGGCGGCGACGGTGACCTCGCCGGTGTTGATCCCGATCCGCACGCGCAGTCTCAGGTCCCGGTCGTGGTGACGTTCGGTGTTGAGCGCCTCCGTCGCGGCCCGGATCTCGAGGGCGGCGTGGACGGCGCGCAGCGCGTCGTCCACGTTCGGCTGGGGGACGCCGAACAGGGCGAACGCGGCGTCACCGATGAATCTCTCGACCGAGCCGCCGTGCGTGGAGACGATGGTGCGCACGAGGCTGAACGCCCGCCGCAGGACCTCCTGCAGCGATTCCGGGTCGATTCCTCTGCCGATGTCGGTGGTCCCGGTGATGCCCACGAACATGCTCGTGGCGGTGATGCAGGCGTCCCGTTCCGGGTCCTGCCGGATGTCGCCGGTATCCTCGCGTGCCATGGTCCCATCCTGACGCGCCGTCCCGCCGGTGAAGACGTGATTTCCGCGCCGTGGCCCGACCGGGGGATCGGGCCCGGCGTCGGCATAGCGCCGCCGACGACCGGTCTGCCGGTCAGCGGCGGCGCGGGGAACGAGGAGAACTCGCCGACCGCCGCGGCCGGGCCGCACTGGGCAACGACGAGGGGATCGGCGCCGTCCCGGGCGTGGGGTCCGAGCCTGCCGCGGGGCGCGTCCGGGGGTCCGGCCGCGCCGGGTCCGCCGGGCGCGTCCAGTGCACGGGGCGGGTCAGGGCCGGGGGCAGCGCCGTGGTGGCGTCCCCGCGGGCGGCGTCGAGCTGGGCCTGAACGACGAACAGGGCGCCATGCAGGTCAGTGTCGCGCAGGTCCGCGCCGCGCAGGTCCGCCCCGGCGAGGTTCGCGCCGAGCAGGTCGGCGCCGCGGGGGCGCCTGCTCCCGGCGCGGACCGGCAGCTCGGCGCGGACCAGGTCGCTGGCCTGCAGCAGCAGCAGATGGACCGCCCGACGCAGCGCGGGGACGTCCACGGCGAGCAGCGTGTCAGCGTCGGCGCAGGTCAGCAGCGTGGTGCGGGCGCGGGCGTCATGCAGCTCGGCGTGCAGCGGGGCGGCGGCAGGCAGGCTCAGCGCCTCGCTCAGATACCACAGCAGCTCGTGCAGCGCCCGCATGACCGCGAAGACATCGAACATCCGCCGGGCACTGTCCGGTGCCGCCCGCCAGTCCCGCCCGCCGTAGGTGACCTGGCAGACCTGCTGCCCGGCGCCGAAGCAGTCGTACACAGCGCAGCCGCGGAACCCCCGCGGCCGCAGCTGCTCGTGGACAGCGCAGCCGAAGCCCGCGTTCAGGTTGGGGCAGGCCGTGCCGGCGGGTTTGTCAATCGTGAAGTCCACCGAGGCGGAGAACACCGGTGCCACGCAGCACAGCGCGAAACAGCGTCCGCAGCCGGCCGCGGGCGTCCCCGATGATTCCCGCGGCGGGATCGAGATCGTCGGGCAAAGTGTGTGCCCTTCTGAACGTCAACGGGAGACATCATTCTGACAGACGCAACCGCGGAGGATGAAGTCGCCACCCCCGTGTCCACCGGCCTCGGGCTGGCCTGGGGGCGGGATACCAGTTCGCCCGCGGTCCCCCCGCCCGCGATCCTCGGATATGTCATGCTGACAGACGCGACAGCAGGGGAGGAAGCCGGTGCGAGTCCGGCGCGGTCCCGCCACTGTCACCGGGAAGTGAACCTTCCCGGGCATGCTCGCCGGCGAGGAGGCGGGCATGCCCGGCGATCGCCCGACCAGGGGTCCGGAGAGGAACCCCGAGCCGCCCGGACGGGGCGACGGGCCACGGCCGCAGCGGCGGCTGGAAGGCCGAAGGTGCGCGTTGATCCGGGAGCCAGGATACTCCGGCCGTCGCCGTGATGACCATGGGCGAGGACCCTGGGAGGACCCCGGCATGCCCGTACCACTGCCAGACCGGCCACGTCGGCCATCCCGGCCGTACGCGCCGCACCCGTCGTACGCGCCGCATCGGTGTCCGTCGTGCCGGTCGTGTCGATCCTGTCAGCCGCACACGGTGCACCGGCGACACCCGCTCGCCTCGACGGCGTCGACGCCGTGGTGAGCTTCCCGCTATCGGCGGTGGTCGGTATGGACGACCTGCGCCTGGCCCTGCTGCTCAACGCGGTCTCCCCCACGCTGGGCGGAATCCTCGTGCGTGGGGAGAAGGGCACCGCCAAGTCCACCGCCGTGCGCGGCCTAGCCGCCCTGCTGCCCCCGGTGGCGGTCGTGGAGGACTGCCGGTTCTCCTGCGCGCCGGACGCGCCGTCACCGGACTGCCCCGACGGCCCGCATCCCGCGCCGTCGCCGTCGTCGTCACTGACCCGTCCGGCCCGGCTGGTGGAACTGCCCGTGGGCGCCTCCGAAGACCGGGTGACCGGTTCCCTCGATCTGGACCGGGCGTTGGCCGACGGGGTCAGCGTCCTGCGCCCGGGTCTGCTCGCCGCCGCCCACCGCGGGCTGCTCTACGTCGACGAGGTCAACCTGCTGGGGGACCATCTCGTTGACCTGCTTCTCGACGCCGCCGCCTTCGGGGTCGCCCACGTCGAACGCGACGGGGTGTCGGTGCGCCATCCGGCGGTGTTCCTGCTGGTCGGGACGATGAACCCGGAGGAGGGCGAGCTGCGTCCGCAACTGCTCGACCGGTTCGGGCTGACCGTGCACGTCGCGGCCAGCCGTGACCCGGCGGTGCGCGCGGAGGTCGTCCGCCGCCGGCTGGCGTTCGAAGCCGACCCGGCCGGGTTCGCCGCGACCTGGGCGGACGCGGAGGCGGAACTCGCGGCCCGGGTCGTCGCCGCCCGCGGCCGGCTCGGCACGGTCCGGCTCACCGACGCGGCGCTGCGGGCCGTCACCGCCATCTGCGCCGGCTGCGACGTCGACGGCATGCGCGCCGACGTGGTGCTGGCCAAGACCGCGATGGCACTCGCCGCGTGGGCGGGACGGACCACGGTGCTCGCCGCCGACATCCGTACCGGTGCCCGTCTCGCGCTACCGCATCGCCGCCGCCGCGGGCCGTTCGACGCCCCCGGAATGGACGACGAGACCCTCGACGCCGTCCTCGACGAGGCCCTGGCCGGTCTCGACGAGCGCGTCGGGGCCGAACGCGAAGCCGGGGAGTCCGGTGTACCGGTGAACGGTGCGCGCCCCGATGACGACCCGCCCGACGGCGGCGGTTCGGGGGGCGCGCCCGGTGGTGACGGCGGTCCCCACGGCGGCGGCGGTGCGGGGGACGGGAATGGCGGGGACCGGTGGTCGGCACGACCGTCCCCGTCCCCGTCCCCGTCCTCGTCCCCGTCCTCGTCGATGTCTCCGTCGATGTCTCCGACCGCGATGGCGGCCTCGACCGCGGCGGCGGCCTCGTCCCGGCTCGCCGGCGCACCGGCGGCGGCGTTTCGGCCGCGGCTGCTCACCGTCGCCGGTCTCGGAACCTCCTCGGGAACCACCGGGCGTCGGTCCCCGGCCCGCGGCAGCCGCGGCGCGCTCGTCACCACCGCCGCGGACGCACCCGGCCTGCATCTGCCGGCGACCCTGCTCGCCGCCGCCCCGTTCCAGGCCTCCCGCGGCCGGTGCGGACCTGGCCTCGTGCTGGTCCCGGCGGACCGCCGTGGCGCCGTGCGCGTCGGCCGGGAGGGCAACCTGGTGCTGTTCGTCGTCGATGCCAGCGGGTCGATGGCCGCCCGCGCGCGGATGACCCTGGTCACCACGGCCGTGCTGGCCCTGCTCGTCGACGCCTACCAGCGCCGCGACCGGATCGGGATGATCACTTTCCGGGGGTTGGGGGCGGAGGTGGTGCTCGCGCCGACCTCGAGCGTGGAGGTGGGCGCGGCCCGGCTGCGCGCGCTGCCCACCGGCGGGCGGACCCCGCTGGCCGCCGGGCTAGGCCTCGCCGGTGAGGTCCTGCGCGCCGAACGGCGCCGTGATCCGGCGCGGCGGGCCTTGCTCGTGGTCGTCACCGACGGCCGGGCGACGGCCGGGGGCGACCCGCTGCCGGTGGCCCGCGCGC
>NZ_CDWTMO010000056.1:0-21573 GCF_977946435.1 Frankia sp. CgKIO3
CACCCGCGACTCGCCGCCACCCACCCGCCCCGGACCGGCGATCACCCCGGCTCGAAGCACACCATCCTACTTCCACGGCCTACCCTGGGAGCCGGCCCGGGACTCGTACCCGGCTCCCCGCGCCCGACCACTCCGACCTGGCGGCCAGAACCTGGTGGCCAGAACTCGGTTCCACCCCGGTGGTCAGACCTGGTGGTCAGAACTCGATGTTGCTCATCACGTGCTTGATCCTGGTGTAGTCCTCCAGGCCGTAGACCGACAGATCCTTGCCGTACCCGCTCTTCTTGAACCCACCGTGCGGCATCTCCGCCACCAGCCGGATGTGCGTGTTGGTCCATACGCAGCCGAAGTCCAGCCGGCGGGCGACCCGCAGGGCCCGGCCGTGATCGCGGGTCCAGACGCTGGAGGCCAGGCCGTACTCGACCCCGTTGGCCCAGACGACCGCGGTGTCCTCCGAGTCAAACCGCTGCACCGTGATGACCGGGCCGAACACCTCGGACTGGATAAGCTCGTCGTCCTGGCGCAGACCCGAGATGACCGTGGCCGGGTAGAAGTAGCCCGCCCGGTCCAGCGGAGCACCGCCGGCGAGCACCTCGGTATGTTCAGGTGCCCGCTCCACGAAACCGCTCACCCGGGCCAGTTGGCCCGCGTTATTGAGGGGCCCGTAGTCGACGTCGGGCTCCTCCGGCGATCCGGTCGCCGTCTTCCCGGCCGCCTCGGCCAGGGCGGCGGCGAGGTCGTCGTGGACGCCCGGCGCGGCCAGCACCCTGGTCGCTGCCGTGCAGTCCTGGCCGGCGTTGAAGTACGCGGCCTCGGCGATCTGCCGCGCCACCACCGCCGGATCCACGTCGTCGAAGACAATGACCGGCGCCTTGCCCCCGAGTTCGAGGTGCACCCTCTTCAAGGAGTCCGCCGCGGCCCGGGCGATCTCCATCCCGGCCCGCACGCTGCCGGTCACCGAGACCATCGCCGGGCCCGGATGGGCCACCAGCGCGCGTCCGGTGTCACGATCGCCGCACACCACGTTGAGCACGCCGGGCGGGAGGAACTCCGCGGCGATCTCGGCGAGCAGCAGACTGGAGGCCGGGGTGGTGTCGGAGGGCTTGAGCACGACGGTGTTGCCCGCCGCGATCGCCGGCGCGACCTTCCAGACCGCCATCATCAGCGGGTAGTTCCAGGGCGTGACCTGGGCGCAGACCCCGATGGGCTCGCGGCGGACGCAACTGGCGTGCCCCGCCAGGTACTCGCCGGCCGACCGGCCCTCGAGCAGCCGCGCGGCCCCGGCGAAGAACCGGATCTGGTCGGCGGACGGCCCGACCTCCTCGTCCACGGTAAGCCGCAGCGGTTTGCCGGTGTTCGCGCTCTCCACCGCCGCGACCTCGTCGGCCCGGTCCTCCAGCGCGTCGGCCACCCGCAGCAGTGCCCGGGACCGCTGCGCGGGCGTGGTGTCCCGCCAGCCCTCGAACGCCGCGCTCGCGGCCCGCACGGCTGCGTCGACGTCGGCCGGCCCCGACCGGGGTGCCTGCGCCAGCAGGTCCGCCGTCGACGGGTTCAGGATGGGCATTGTCTCGCCATCGACGGCCGGGGTGGAGACGCCACCAATGAGATTGGCGAAGATCGCATCCATGTCTCTAGTCCCTCCTGGGGGATCGGGCCGGCTCAGCCAACGAGGTCCCGGGCCATCTGGTCGAGGCTGTCGAGGTAACGGTCGACGTCGGCGTCGGTGTGCTGCACCGACAATGTCCATTCCTCCTCGCGCCCGGGCGCCATGAGGACGTTGCGGTTGGCGTTGTAGAGCCAGGCCAGTTCGGGCAACTCGGCGTTCTGGTGCGCCATGAACGAGGTGTAGTCACGGATCGGCGCGTCGGTGAAGTGCACGCATCCCTTCGAGCTGATGCCGACGGTGTAGCCGGGAATGCCGTGGCGGGCCAGGATCTCGTCGCAGCCGGCGGTCAACCGGCCACCCAGCCGGTCGAGGTGGGTGTAGGCGTCGGGGGTGAGCACCTCGAACAAGCTCGCCCGGGCGGCGGCCATGGTCAGCGGGTTGCCGTTGTACGTGCCGACCTGTTTCACCCGGTCCGAGGCCACGACCTCCATCAGTTCCGCCGTCGCGCCGATCGCCCCGGACGGCAGCCCGCCACCGAGCGCCTTGGCCAGGGTCACCATGTCCGGGCGCACGCCGAACCTCTCGGTGGCCCCACCGGCCGCGACACACAGCCCCGTCTTGACCTCGTCGAAGATCAGGATGACCCCGTACCGGGAGGTGATCTCCCGGACCGCCGCCAGGTAACCGGGCTCCGGCAGGACGACGCCGAGGTTCATCATCGCCGCCTCCATGATCACACAGGCGGGCAGGCGTCCCTCAGCGGCGAGCGCGGCGATCCGCCGCTCCATCGCCGGAGCGTCGTTGAAGGGGACCGGCACCGTGAGGTCGACGACTACCCGGGGGATCCCGGCACCGTAACCCAGCGAGTTCATATGCTCGGCCGGGCCGATGTCGTCGTACGGGGTCCCGATCGACACCATCACGTAATCGTGGTGCCCGTGGTACGAACCGAAGATCTTGACGATCGTGTCGCGGCCGGTGACGCCGCGGGCGATGCGGATCGCGTCCATCGTCGCCTCGGAGCCGGAGTTGACGTAGCGCCACTGCGGCAGCCCGAAGCGGCGGGCCAACTCCTCGCTGACCACCACGGAGTCCTCGGTGGGCATCGCGAAGTGCGTACCGAGCGCCACCCGCTCGGTCACGGCCCGCACGATCGCCGGGTGGGCGTGCCCCTGCACCATCGAACCGAACCCGTTGTGGAAGTCGGCGTACTCGTTGCCGTCGACGTCCCAGACCTTCGGCCCGAGACCGCGGGTGAGGTAGATCGGCCAGGGATCACGTACCTGGTAGGACGACGGCACCCCGGAGGTCATCGACCGCACCGCCCGCGCATGCAGCGCCGCCGAGCCCCGGGTGCGGGCGTTGAGGCGGGCGGACTCGCGCGCGGCCAGCTCCGCGGCTCTGGCCTGCGGCACGGCCCGGGTCACACCGCTCCCGGAAGCGATCACATTCGACGCCATCCACGCATCCTTTCCACCGATCAGCCACTGAAAGAGTAGCCTGATCGGCAGCTTGACGATGGAATCCGTCGAAGATTGCGTGGATAAGGCTCGCTTCCCAGTTCACTCATCGACGGCCATACGATGGCAGCAGGGACAGGCCAGCGTGAACGGGCGTGGGGAACCGCCACGGAGGACCGAGGAGGACGCCGGGTGCAGTCGCGACGGTCGCCCGGCCAGCGACTCAGCTCCGGCACCCTGTTGGACGATGTCAACAAGGCCATCATCGAGCAACTGCAGCAGGACGGCCGGCGGTCCTATGCGGCCATGGCGGCGGCGGTCGGGCTCTCCGAGGCGGCCGTGCGCCAACGGGTACAGCGTCTGCTCGACGCCGGCATCATGCAGATCGTCGCCGTCACCGACCCGCTCCGGGTGGGCTTCCACCGGGAAGCGATGATCGGGGTACGGGTCACCGGGGACACCCGCGTCGTCGCCGACACGATTGCCGCGCTGCCCGAGGTCGATTACGTCGTCCTGACGGCCGGATCCTTCGATCTCATCGTGGAGATCGTCGCCGAGAACGACGAGCATCTGCTCGAACTGATCAACAAGCAGATCCGCGCCCTGCCACAGGTCCTCGCCACCGAGACGTTCGTCTACCTGCGGCTGGTCAAGCAGACCTACACGTGGGGAGCACGCTGAAACGTCCGGGTGCCGACAGCGCGGGCCGCCAGGCCGGAGGGGAAGCCGGGCCGGGTCGAACATCGATAGGGCGCAGGACCTGCCGACGGGTTGCCGGATGCGGCGACGCGGGCGGGTATGCGGTTCGGGGGTGTCACCGTTTGTACCGCCGATGGGAACAACCAAGCGGCCACAACAAGAGTCCAACATGCGCAACGAACTTCAAATACCTTGGCCCGGACACACGATGGGGTGAACATGGCGCTGGTCCACCATGACCCGCAGGACGGCATTATGGTTACCCGGATCGGGCAGGCGGAGATAACGGTGCGTCCCGAGCCACCGGCGAGCGCCGGGAAGGCTCCGGTCATCCTGCTCCGGTTGGATGCGCCCATGCTCGACACCCTTGCCGCGGCCTACCTGGATCCGGACGAGGCCCGCCGGCTGGCCCAAGCGCTGGTGCGGGCGGCCGAGGCGGTGCGTCCGGCGAGCCCGTGGCGAACCCCGGGAACCACCCCCCGCTGATCCCGGGACGGGCCGCCGCGGGAGAACCCGCCGCCGATGGCCGCCAGGCCGGGGGCGGGTCCCAGGCCGCCACCGTGTGTCCCGGGCGTGGACGACCGCCGATCCGGGCCCGCGCCGCGGGGTGTCGCGCCGCCGGGTGTCGGCGCGCATCCCGGCCGGGCGCCCGGGTCGCCGACCGGGGGAAGGACCGGGCGGATTCCGATGAAAACGGCTCGTGATAATGATGCCTGCATAAATGCGAAAGCACCCTCGGAAAAAAATTCCGAGGGTGCTTTCGACTGGTAGCGGGGACAGGATTTGAACCTGTGACCTCTGGGTTATGAGCCCAGCGAGCTACCGAGCTGCTCCACCCCGCGTCGGTGTGTCTTCACTATACAGGGCCGCCATCGGTAGCTGTCAAACCGATGGCGGCCCCAATGTGGGACTTTCGGGACTAGCCGGGTGCCGGGGCGGCCCGGGCACCCGGTGGACCGGGAGTGTCGCCGCCGGCCACGGTCGCCGAAGGGGACGGAGCCGGTGGCTTGGCGGCCGGTGACGCGGGGACCGGTGACGCGGCTACCGATGCACCGGATGATGCCGTGGCAGCGGGTGGCGTCGCCGCCGGACTCGACAGAGTACGCAGGCGACCCAGCGCATCAGCCAGCTCGCTCTGGGCCTTCCCGTAGGCGGTGAAGTCCGGCGGGCTCTTGCCCAGGGCGTCCTGCCCCGCCTGGTAGGCGCGGTCAGCGTCGCCCACGGCGTCCTGCAGCGCGGTCTGCCCCGGCGGCGGGACGCCTGTCCCGCCCTGCCCTGATCTGGGGGCCGGCGTGCTGTCCTGACCGGTGTCCGTGGTCGTGGCCCCGGTTCCGGCCCCGGCCGCCGCGGCACCGGCGCCGGCGCCGAAGACCTTCTCCAAGGCCTCACCCAGCGAGGTACCGAAACCGATGCGGTCACCGAAGGCCGTGGCGACCCCCTGCAGGGTCGGGTAGCCGGTGCTCCCCCTGGCCTGGACGTAGTAGGGCTCGACGTAGAGCAGCCCGCCGGCCACGGGCAGGGTCAGCAGGTTACCCTCGATCGTGGTCGCTCCCCCGCTGCGCCATAGTGACAGCTGTTTGGCCACGTCGCCGTTGCCCTCGATGGCGTTCTGCACCTGGACCGGACCGTTGATCGTGTTCCCCGCCGGCAGTTTGAGCAGAGTGAACCGGCCGTAGTTGGCGGAGTCACTGGACACCGCCATGTATGCCGCGAGCTTCGAGGACCGGGCGGAGATCAACGGTGAGGTGAGGTTGTAGGACGGGCCCTTGCGCCCGGGAAGCTGGCTGTAGACGTAGAACGGCGGCTGGGGTTGCCCGCTTCCATCCGGCGAGTCGGACACATCCCAGAAGTCCTCCTGGGAGTAGAAGTCCCGCGGGTTGGAGATGTGGTACTGCCCGATCAGATCACGCTGGACCTTGAACAGGTCCTCCGGATAACGCAGGTGTGCCCGGAGGGACGGTGGGATGTCACTCTTCGGCTTCACCGTGTCCGGGAACGCCCTCATCCAGGTCCGTAGCACCGGGTCGGACTCATCCCAGGCGTAGAGGGTGACGGTGCCGTTGTAGGCGTCCACCGTCGCCTTCACCGAGTTACGGATGTAGTTGACCTGGTTCGAGGCCTGCCGGGTGCGGTTGCCGCTCTGGGTGGTCACCGAGTCGGCGGTCACGTCACCCAGAGTGCGCCGGGCGGAGTAGGGATAGCCGTCGGAGGTTGTGTAACCATCGAGAATCCAGGTGATCCGGCCGTTGACAATTGCCGGGTACGGGTCTCCGTCGAGGGTGAGCCAGGGCGCTGCCTTGCTGACCCGGTCCCGCGGGTTTCGCTCGTACAGGATCCGGGAGTTCTTCGTGATGTCGCCGGAGAGCAGGATGTTCTTCTCCCCGAACCGCAGCGCGAACAGCGCCCGACGGAAGGTCGAGCCGATCGAGACCCCACCGTCGCCCTGGTAGGTCGTGGTGACCTGGGTTTCTCCCGGCCCCGGCCCGTCGATCTCCATCTGCCTGGTGCCGACGATGGAATACGACGGCGACATCTCCCCGAAGTAGACGCGGTTCTCCTTGATACCGAAGGTACCGTCCTGCGGGAAACCGCTCACGCCGTGATCGAAGTCGGGGCGCCCCACGTCGACGGTGTTCGACGGCGCCGCGACAAATCCCTTGCCGTGGGTATAGGTCAGGTGCTCGTTGATCCAGTTGCGCTGCTGCGTTCCCAGCCCGGCCTGGTTCAGCTCCCGCACCGATACCACGTAGTCCTGGGTCGTCGGCTTCTTGTCCGCCCCTATGACGGTGTACCGGTCGACGTCGAGAGTCGGCGGGAAACCATAGTAGCCGCGGAACTGCTGGAGCTGCTGGAACGTCCGGGAGAGTTTGCTGGGGTCAAGCAGGCGGATGTTGGGGACCGTGCCGGTGTCGGCGGCGACCTGTTGGGCGGTGACGTCGGTGCTGGCGGCATAGTCCTGCGGCTCGACGTCCTGGATGCCGTAGGCGGCCCGGGTCGCCGCGATGTTGCGCGCGATGTAGGGCTCCTCGCGGGTCGCCTCGTTCGGCCGGACCTGGAACTGCTGGACAATCGCCGGGTAGATTCCGCCGATCACCACCGAGGACAGGACGAGGATGCCCGCGCCGAGCAGCGGCAGCGTCCAGCCCCGCTGGAAGATGTTGTAGATGAACAGCACCGCGCAGGCCAGCGAGATGAACAGCAGGATCAGCTTCGCCGGCAGCACGGCGTGTACATCGGTGTAGGACGCACCGGTCCCCACCCCGCGCGAGGAGAACACCGAGCCGAACCGGTCGAGGTAATACGCCCACGCCTTGAGCAGGGCGAGCAGCCCGAGCAGCACCGAGATGTGCGCCTTCGCCGCCGGGGTCACCCGTTCCCCCGGGGTCTGCATCCGGATTCCGCCGAACAGGTAGTGGGTCAGCAGGGTGACGAGCAACGACAGCAGCACCGCGGTCAGCAGGAAGCCAAGTAGGAACCGCTGGAAGGGATAGCTGAACGCGTAATAGCTGATGTCCCGGTGAAACTGCAGATCAGGGGTCCCGAAAGACTCGCCGTTCACCCACAGCAGCCACGTCCGCCACTGGCCGGCGGCGGACAGGCCCGCGGCCAGACCGAACAGCGTCGTGACCGCGAGCAGGATCAGCAGCATGTACGGCTCGATCGCCGACCGGTAACGTTCCAGGTTCTGCTGCTCGGTCGACAACGGCCGAAGCGGCGGCCGTAGCCGGTACGCAAGTACGATGTTGGTTCCGACGATGATCGCCATTACCGCGCCGAAGAGGACGAACAGCAAAATCCGGGTGTAGAGGACTGTGGTGAACACCCTGCTGAAGTCGATCGAGCGGTAGAACAGCAGGTCAGTGTATAGCTGAGTGAAGACGGCGATGATCGTGATCGCGAGGACGATGACAAGCAGCACCGGCACGAGCACCTTGGTGCGGGTCAGCACCGGGCGGCGACTGGTGGTTGCCACAGGTTCCTCCGTGCGTCGGTGATTCGGGGCGCGTACCGCGCTAGTACGGCAACCTACGCCAAGGGCTCTGGGGAGATCGGAGAGGATGGGTCGGTGAACAGCCCGAACATCACGGAGTTGACCTCCGTCGTACTCGAGGTCGAGCGGCACGTCGCCGATTCCGGGTGGGATCAGCCCAGCCAGGTCTACGCGCTGGCCGACACCGCCGACCTGCTGGCGCGAGAACCCGCGCTGGCCCCCCACATCGGCGACTCCCCGCCTGGGTCACTGACCCCGGTCGAGCAGGAACCGCTGCCGGTGGGACGGCTCGACGAGGTGCTGGCGGGGATCGGATGGCCGCCGGAGGTGCTCGGGTGCGTGCTGGTCACCGAGCTTGTCGTCCTGCCGCCCAGCGCGGAGGAGGAGGCTCCGTACTCCGATCACGAGATCGAGTACTGGGCGGCGAACCATCCCGAACGCCAGGACGTCCGCCTCGCCGTCGGAGTCACCCGCAGCGGGCTGCACGCGTCCTGCCTGCGAGTCCGCGGAGACGACGAACTCGTCATCGATCCGGATCTGGCCGACAACCTCGTCGACGGGCTGCTCGCGACCTTCCAGTGAGTCGACCCGGTGGGCGGCGGCGCACGGCAGCCGCCCGTCCCCTTCCGGCACCGGCGCCACCGGGCACAACAGCGCCACCGAGCGCACACGGATGGCGCATGGCACGGATGGGGCGCGCTTGGGGCGCGCTCAGCAGGACGGCACCGCCGCGGCCGGATTCGCCCGGAGGGCGTCGACGGCCTTCAGCACGCCCGCCAGCGATTCAACCTTCACCAGGCGCGGACCGCCGGAGTCGATCGCGCGGGCGTCGCCGCAGTTCCCCGCGGGGACCAGGAAGATCGATGCCCCGGACACCCTGGCCCCGAGGATCTTCTGCTGGATACCGCCGATCGGTCCCACCTCACCGGCGGAGGTGATCGTCCCGGTGCCAGCGATGATCTTTCCCCCGGTCAACGCGCCGGGGGTGAGAAGGTCCACAATGCCCATCGCGAACATCAGCCCGGCACTCGGCCCGCCGACATCCGAGATACGGATACGAACCGTGAACGGGTAGGTCCGCTTCTCCGTCGTGGTGACACCGATCATGGCGCGAGCGGGGTCGTCGGTGGCGGCCCGAGTCGTGACGGTGGCCGTGGCCGTCTTTCCGTCGCGCTGATAGGTGACCGTCACGGGATGGCCCGGAGTCACCTTCCCGACCTGCCGGCGCAGCTCCTCCTGGTTGGCCACGGCCACCCCGCCGACCTTCGTGATCACATCGCCCGGCGTCAGCTTGCCGGTGGCCGGGGAGCCCGCGGGGACCCCGGCGACCACGACCGAACGGCCGGTGGGCGCGATACCGAGCTGCGCGAGCGCTGCCGCGGTCGCCTGGTCCTGCGAGTCGAGCATCGCCTGCGCGTTCTCCTGCTGGATCTGCTCCTGACTCAAACCGGGCGGCCGGATCAGCTCGCTGGGCACCACCGCCCGGTCGGAGTCGGACCAGTCCTGCAGCGCGGTGACGAGGTTGAGCCGGGGCGTCTCCTCGACCGTGGTCAGCTCGAGCTTGCCGGTGGTCGGATAGGTCCGCCGGCCTTCCACAGTGATCAAGGACGTCCCGTCGACGCTGCCGAGAGTGTCGGTGACCGGCCCGGGGGCCAAGGTGACGAACGGTACCGGCATCCACAGCCCCGCGACCACGAGAACCAAAGCCAGTACCGACGCGACCACGAGGGTCTGGGTGCGCCGGACCATGCTCACAGTCCATAGTACCAGGGCTCACAACCCTCGTCCCAGCGTCCGGGAACCGAGGTTCGCCACGACGGCCCGGGGTTGCGATGATCGGTGCCGAAAGGCATTCGGTGGCCCGAAAGGCGCAGCGGAAGGCCGTGGCAGAGTCCCGGAAGGCCGCGCGGAAGGCAGCGCGGCAGGCCGAGAAGTGGGGAGTAAAGAGCGAGATCAAAAGCACGATCGAGGGACTCGAAGGACCACTCGGTCCTGAACCGCCGCCCGGCGGCCGGTGAGATGCCCCGGCCGCCGGACGGAGACGATCAGGTGGACTCGGACGGCGGCGCCGTGTGTCTCTCGGAGGGCGGTGCCCCGGCCGCGGCGGACCGCCCGGGATGGCCGGGATGGCCGGGTTCGTCGAGGGCGGTAACGGTACGAACCTCGTGCTGGGTGGGGATCGGTCGGGCCAGCGCGGCCATACTGCGCCGGTAGCCCTCAATCGTGATCATGGCTTCGGAGGTGCGGTCGGGACGGCTGCGTAGGGCGACCCACGCAAGAGTTATGAGCACGGCGACGGGGGGGATCAACAGGAACCACATGGGAGCCTCGACGTCGAGACGGGCAAGAAGATGACTTAATTTCTATCGTAGGGTGCCCCGATCAGCAGGCGCTTACCCATTCCGCCGCGCCATCCGCAAAAATCTGGTGTTTCCAAATGGGAACCTGCTCCTTGATGTCATCGATCAGACGACGACAGGCGGCAAAAGCCTCCGCCCGGTGGGCCGCGCCGACCGCCACGATCACGGCGGTGTCCCCGACGGCGAGGTGACCGGTACGGTGAACCACCGCGACGGCCAGCACCGGTGCGGTCGCGGCGACGTCGCCGGTGACCCGGGCGATCTCCGTGCCGGCCCGGGGATGCGCCTGATACGTCAGGTCGGTCACCCCGCGGCCCTGGTCCTGGTCCCGGACAGTGCCCACGAACAGGGCGATCCCCCCCACACCGGGGAACCGCACGGCAGCCAGGCACTCGTCCACCGACAGAGCGCCGTCCCGGATCTCGGCGAGCGTCACCCGCGCGACCGGGTCCGGGTCCGGCGCGGACGACGGTGAAGGTGAAGGTGACGGAGACGGCGAAGGTGACGCGGGAGCGGTCGGCGGGGCCCCCGCCAGAGAACACGTCGGTTCCACAGCTACGACCGTAACGGTCGGGGCCAGCGCCGTTTCGCCCGTTGGGCAGAAAACGCATTACCGTGGGTTCATGTGCCAACTGTGCGTGCGATTGCCCGCCTCCCGAGGAGGCTACGGCCGATGAGTGGCAACTTCCCGTTCGGCTTCACGCCCGCTGGCGGCGGCGACGAGCCCCGACCCCCCTTCGGTGGCGGCGCCCCGTTCTTTGCCGAGCTCGAACGGCTGCTGTCCTGGCATGGCGGTCCGGTCAACTGGGAGCTGGCCCGCCAGGTGGCCGTCAGATCCCTCGGCGACACCGACTCCGCGGTGTCCACGGCCCAGCGGGAGCCGGTGGGCGAGGCGATGCGGATCGCCGACGTCTGGCTCGACGCGGTGACCTCGCTGCCGGCCGGAGCCACGGCGGCCGAGGCCTGGTCGCGGCAGGAGTGGATCGAGAAGACCCTGCCGGTCTGGCAGACCCTCTGCGACCCGATCGCCACGAAGGTCGTCGAGGCGATGCGCACTGGGATCTCCAGCGGGCTGAACCAGCTCGGTGGCGGCGGGATCGAGCTGCCGAGTGAGCTGCGCGGCGCGCTGCCCCCGGGGCTCAACCTCAGCGGGCTGATGGCCACCGGCGGCCCCATTATGCAGATGATGAACCGGGTCGGCGGGATGCTGTTCGGCGCCCAGGTGGGGCAGGCGATCGGCACCTTGGCCGCCGAGGTCGTCTCCTCCACCGAGGTCGGGCTGCCGCTCGGACCGGTCGGGACCGCCGCCCTGATCCCAGCGGGTGTCGTCGCCTTCGGTCAGGGCCTGGAGATCCCCGAGGACGAGGTACGCATCTACCTGGCGCTGCGGGAGGCCGCGTCCAACCGGCTGTTCGCGCACGTCCCCTGGCTACGCGCCCACGTCCTGGGCGCGGTGGAGGAGTACGCCCGCGGCATCGCGGTGGACACCGAGGCCGTCGGACGGGTGATGCGGATGGTCGACCCGACGGCGTTGATGAATCCTGAACGGCTGTCGGAGGCGCTCGGCGAGGACGTGTTCAGCGACGCCACCACCCCCGAGCAGAAGGCCGCGCTCGCCCGTCTCGAACTGATCCTCGCGCTGATCGAGGGCTGGGTCGATCATGTAACGGACGCCGCGGCCGCCGGTCATCTGCCGGCCGCGGGCAAACTATGCGAAATGGTGCGGCGCCGTCGCGCCGAAGGCGGTCCGGGCGAGCAGACCTTCGCCACGCTGGTCGGTCTCTCCCTGCGGCCACGCAAGCTGCGGGAGGCCGCCGCCCTGTGGGAGGCGGTACGGGACGCCCGGGGTCACGAGGGTCGCGACGCGCTGTGGGCGCATCCCGATCTGCTGCCCACCGCGGCAGATCTCGCCGCCCCAGAGGCGTTCGTGTCCGGCGCGCCGTCGAGCGCGCTCGACGACCCGATCGGCGAAATCGAGAAACTCCGCGGCGCCCCACCCGCCGATGGCGGATCCGACGGACCAGACAAGCCGGACAGGTAACCCGGGCGGACCGGGGTGATCCACAGTCTCGTCCACAGCACGTCCACAGCGATCCACGGGCGTTCCCCCTTCGCCGGTCGGACGTGCCACGCTGAGGATCCGCCGGTCGCCGTGACCGGCCCATCCTGGTCCGATTCCCCGGCCTCGACCGGCCGGCGGGAACACCCGGAGGATCCATGCGCCCGATCCTCAAGCCGGGCCTGCGCCAGCTCTGGCACAACAGCTCCACCCTGCAGCTCGGCATCGACACCGCACGCGCCGTCCTCCTCGCCGACCTGGCCCCGTCGGACGCCGCCCTGCTCGACGCCCTCGACGGCAGCCGCACGCTGGAGCAGCTGCGTCTCGATGGCACTCCCGCCGGCCGGGTCCTGCTCGACCTGCTCGCCGAGGCCGGCCTGCTGGACGACGCCACGGCGCCTCCCGGTGCGGCACCGCTGCCCGCGGTCGAGCATGACCGCCTGTCGCCCGATCTGGCTGCGCTGTCCCTGGTATCAGAGGATCCGGCCGGTGCGCGCCGGGTCCTCGCCACCCGCCGGGCGATGCGTGTTCTTGTACGCGGCGCCGGTCGCGTCGGTGCTCAGGTCGCGGCCCTGCTCGCCGCGGCCGGGATCGGCCGGGTCGTCATCGACGATCCCGAGGTGACGACCGCCGCCGACGTCTCCCCGGGCGGCCTGCGCCTCGACGATGTGGGGCGTCCCCGGTCCCTGGCCACCGGCGCGGCGATGACCCGGGCCAGCCGGCAGGCCGCCGGGCACCGCCGGCCCGACGAGGACGGGTTCGCCGCGGACCTGATTGTGCTGGCTCCGGTCGGTCTGCCGATGATCCATCCTGGGGAGTGCCTCGACCTGGAAGGCCGGGGCACCGCCCATCTCGTGGCCGGAGTGCGAGAGACCACGGGGATCGTCGGTCCGCTCGTCGTGCCGACCGTGACCGCGTGCCTGCACTGCCAGCATCTCCACCGGTACTCCCGGAACCCGGTCTGGCCGGTGCTCGCCATGCAGATGGCCCACCGCCCGGCCGCCGGGCCGGACGCCTGCGAGATCACCCTGGCGGGTCTTGTCGCCGCGCTCACCGCCATGCAGGCCCTGGCCTTTCTGGACCTCGCCTCCACCCGCCCTATCCGACTTATCCGACCTATCCGGCGTCACGGGCCCCGCCCCTGGCCAACATCCCGACAACTCGGCCTACCTGCCACCGACAGCAAGCAGCAACAATGAGACCTTCGTTGCATTGACTCCCCCGCGCACAGTCCTACCGGTGACCGCCGGCCTACCGGTGACCGCCGACGGCACGCTGGAGTTCACCGTTCCCGGCTGGCGGATCCGCCGACGCACCTGGCCGGTCCACCCCAACTGTCCCTGCCGCACCGCCCGATCGGCGGCCGCGTCGGCGGACGCTTCTTCGCCAGTGGCACCTGCGTGACCGTTCCACTCCGCGGGCGGTCGCCGCGTCGACGTCCTGGAGCCATTTGGCGTCCTGGAGTCATTACGCCTGGCCGGCACCCGTGACGACGCGGAACAGGGCACGATGGAGCGGTGTCCGAGATCCCACGGCGGGCTGTCGTCCGCACCGCCAAGCTGGCCACGCTTCCCATCGGCATAGCCGGCCGAGCCACCCTCGGCGTCGGCAAACGCATCGGTGGTCGCCCCGCCGAGGCCGTCGCCTCCGAGCTCCAGCAGCGCACCGCCGCGCAGATCTTCCGGGTACTCGGGGAGCTCAAGGGTGGCGCCATGAAACTGGGCCAGGCGCTGTCCGTCTTCGAGGCGGTGCTTCCCGACGACGTCGCCGGGCCCTACCGGGCGGCGCTGACCAGGCTGCAAGAGGCGGCGCCCCCGCTGCCGGCGGCGGTGGTGCACCGCGTGCTCGCCGAGGAGCTCGGAGCGGACTGGCGCTCGCTGTTCACGAGCTTCGACGACGTTCCGGCGGCGGCAGCCAGCATCGGCCAGGTGCATCGGGCGGTCTGGGCCGACGGCCGGGCCGTCGCGGTAAAGGTGCAGTATCCGGGAGCGGGTCCCGCTCTGCTCGCCGATCTCACCCAGCTCGGCCGGGCCGCTCGGCTGTTCGGCGCGGTCACTCCCGGGCTGGACATCAAGCCGCTGGTCGAGGAGCTCAAGGCCCGGATCGCCGAGGAGCTCGACTATCGGTTGGAGGCCGCCTGGCAGGGGGCCTTCGCCGAGGCGTACGCAGACGACCCGGACGTCGTCATCCCCTGGCCGCTGGCCGGTTCCGGCCGGGTGCTCGTGAGCGAGTGGATCGAGGGAATCCCCCTGTCCGTCATCATCGCGGACGGTACCCCGGAGCAGCGCGACGCCGCCGGCCTGCTGCTCGTGCGGTTTCTCTATTCCTGCCCGGGTCGCGCCGGTCTGCTGCACGCGGATCCGCATCCCGGCAACTTCCGCCTGCTGTCCGACGGGCGGCTCGGCGTCCTGGACTTCGGTGCCGTGAACCGCCTGCCGGACGGCCTGCCGGCGCCGATCGGCCGGCTGGCTCGACAGACCCTGGCCGGGGACGCCGACGCCGTCGAGCAGGGACTGCGCTGTGAGGGCTTCATCCCGCCGTCGGCCGAAATCCGAACCGAGGACCTGCTGGATTATCTGGCCCCGATGCTGGAGCCGATCGCGGTGGAGGAGTTCACCTTCTCCCGAGGCTGGCTGCGCAAGGAGGCCGCCAGGCTCGGAGACTGGCGGTCGGCGGCGGCACAGCTCGGTCGCCAGCTCAATCTGCCGCCGTCGTACCTGCTCATCCACCGGGTGACACTCGGCGCGATCGGCATCCTGTGCCAACTGGGCAGCACCGGCCGCTTCCGGGACGAGATGGAGCGCTGGCAACCCGGGTTCGCCGAACCGGGGACGGCGACCGCCCGCGCGGCCGAGGACGCCAACCGGCCCGGTCGTCCCCTGCCCGCTCTCCTCGTCCAGGACGAGGTCTGGAGATCGGCGGCCGACACTGCTGCGGCGGCGGCCAACCGGGCCACCACCCCCGCGGCGCTGCCCATGCAGGCCGAGCCGGCCGAACCGAGCCGGCCTTCCACCCCGGCGAACCGCTCCGCCGCGGCTCGACCCCGGTCAGGCCGCAAGGCCGCCCCGCGCCGGGCACCGGACGAGGAGTCTTCTCCGACCCCGCAACCGTGACCGACGCTTATTGACGGGCCTGGCCCGACGGGTCAGCCCCCGGCTGCTTGACGATGTCGACGATGTCGACGCCGAGATACAGGAAACCGTATCCCTCGTCCCGGAAACGCACCCCGGCGGCGCGCAGCGCAGCCCCCCAGTCGCCCTGGCAGGTGGGATCCGCCGCCTCCGAGCCGTGGTCGGCGGTCAGCAGGATCACGGTCTCAGCCAGCAGATCCCGCTCGGCGAGCAGGTCGAGGAAGGCGCACAACCGGGCGTCCGCGTCCCGCAGCGCGGCGCGGGCCTGCTCGGAGTACGGGCCGCCCCCGTGATGCCCGGTGTCGGTAATGGTGGTATTCCACCACATCAGGTCCGGGGGCACCGCGTCCGCCGCCCAGAGCTGCTGGACCTGCGCGAGGCCGAGCGCGTCCACCCGGGTGGACCAGGCATAGTCGGCGCTCTCCCCTACCCAGTGGGCGGTGGCGTGCGGGTCGCCGTCGGCCGGAGGCAGGTAGTCCCCCATATCGCCGGCCCCGCCGTGGTTACCGGCGGCCCGCACGAGCCCGAAGGTCGAGTAGTCCGCACCCCGGTCGACCGGTTCGTTCACGCAGGCGCTGGTCGCCCCGGGCCGGTCGCGCACGAGGGCCTCGAACAGCGTCTCCACCCCGTCCCGAAGCTGATCGCACGCGGAATGCCAGGTCCGCACGTCGTTGACGACGACCTGCTCGCCGGTCGCCCGGTCGAAGTACACGTTGTGCAGGATGCCGTGCCGGCCCGGCCCGACTCCGGTGAGCGCGGAGGTGTGGTTGGTCAACGTGACGCTGGGGAACTCGGCGATCGCGCCACCGGTCAGGGCCGTCCCGGTGGCGAGCAGACGCGCGACCCCCGGCAGCTCGCCGGTGTGCGCGAGGTGCAGGACGTCATTGCTGTTTGCCCCGTCCCAGAGCAGGCCGACGACGTACCGGGCCCCTGGGCCCACCAGATCGGTGAGCGGCGTCCCCTCCACATCCGCCATGGTCACGCCGGCGAGGGCCGCGAGGGTGGGTCCGATGTCGATGACCCGCGCCGCGCCGGCCCGCGGGCCCCGGTCCCGCACGCCCGCGCCGGCCAGGATCAGCGGAGCCCGGGACTGGCCGGCATCCAACGATCCGTGCTCGCCCAGGTGGCCGCCGCGGTCGGGCCAGTAGTGCCGGGGGGTGTGTACGACGATCAGATCGGGTGAACGGCTGGGATCGGCGAAGGCGGACAGCAGTCGCCGTCCGGCGAACGGGTAGGAGTTGCACTCGTTCGGTGGTGACGGGTCGGCGAGCGCCGCCGCGAGCGGCACGCCGTGCATCGGATCCTCCGACCCGAGCGGGTCACGCCCGAAGCGGAGCTCCCGGGGACCGTCCGGATCGGCCACCGGCAACCGCGACGAACCGATCGCGTTCGCCACGTAGAGCCAGCCGGAATCGACCCAGGCCACGAGATCCACGATCGCGGCCAGCTCGGGACTGGTGAGGACGGCAACGGCCAGAGAAAGATCGTCGGATGCGGTCAGTCCCGGCGCTCCGGCCGGACCCGCACCTGTGGACACCGGGTAGACACGCTCGCTGCTGGGCACGCCGAAACAGTACCGGGGCCGCGGGCACCACCGGAAGAAAAAGCGCGGCAACACCGGTGGGCGGGACACCGACGATCCGGTGTCCCGCCCGTGCTGGTGCGGCGATGCCACCGCCGCCCCCATGTGATCAATGGGTGGCACGGAGGGCTCAGGCGGCGACCTCTTCTTCCTTGCGCTCCTTGCGCGGACGGCCGCGGGGCCGCCTGCGCGGGACGACGCTACCGGTCACCAGCAGCTCGCCACCCCACACTCCCCAGGGCTCGGCACGGTCGAGCGCGGCGGACAGGCACGCCGCCCGGATGAGGCAGGTCCGGCAGACGGCCTTGGCGGTCTCCACGTCCGCCGGGGACTCAGCGAAGAACATGTCAGGATCTACGTCCCAGCAGGGCAGGACGAGACGATCCCGCTCGATCCGGGAAACGATCGAGGGGTCGAACACCGGTGTCACCTCCGAGACAGGTTGGTCTTCGGGTGGGATGAAGGAAGCGAAACGACAAAGGCCGCGGTCCCCATCGGGATCCGCGGCCTCGGATTCGGCTCCAGTCGGCGCTAGTCCAGGAGCGGATCGTGGGCGGATCCCCGGAAGGTGAGATGACGGTGTGCATAGCCGGACGCCGACGCCACGCCCCCCGCCGGGTTCGGGAACGCGGACTCCTGGGCCGACAGATCATTGGCTTGGACCGTGAGGACGGCGGCGGACGTGCCACGGCCGGCGGGCGCACCGATGACGGCATTCATGAAGGCCGCGCCGTGCCGGTTCTCCCACGGACGGGTGATCTCGGCGACAGCTCTGTCCATCACAATGCTGAACACGACGAAATCACCTCCTTCTCTGTGGGCTCCGGAGTCCGTGGGTGCCGACGGGTGTCACTCCACATGCCTGCTTCAGGCGTCCTCGGTAACGGTAGAAGCTCGCCGCGCGAACCACAACATATTTTCTGTGTCGCGCTGCGGACACTTCCAGTTACGAAGCGTCGGGCGGCGTGCCGGACTCCAATGACTCCGCCACCGGTGGCGACCCGACCGGCGGCGGCGTGCGCCCCGCGACGAGGGCAAGTACGTCCTCCCCGTAACGGTCGAGTTTGGCCTGTCCGATGCCGGGCAGCCGCACGAGCTCGGCCACCGTGCTCGGCCGGCTCTCGGCGATCGCCTGCAGCGTGGCGTCGGTGAAGACGACGAAGGCCGGTGCCCCCTGTTCCTTCGCCCGCGCCGAACGCCACGCCCGCAGGCGCTCGAACAGCGCGGCGTCGACGTCGCCGGGGCAGCCCTCGCAGCGTCCGACCCGCGCATGCACACCCGTCAACGACCGGCCGCACGTCCGGCACCGCACCGCCGATCTGCTCCGGGACCGACCCGGGCTGGCCTCCTCCGCCCCGGCCACGGGTCTCGTGCCCTCGCCTCGCCCCCCGTGGCGGACGCCGGCCGCGGGCTCCCGGCGCATCGGGCGCAGATCGTCGAGGAACCGGGACGGCCGCCGCGACCGCCGGCCGCCCTCTGCCCGGGACAGCGCCCAGGACAGGACAAGGTGCCTGCGGGCCCTGGTCACCCCGACGTAGAGCAGGCGACGTTCCTCGGCGATCTGTTCGGCGGTCCTGGCATGGACAAGGGGAAGCGTGCCCTCGGTCAGCCCGACGAGGAACACCGCATCCCATTCCAGGCCCTTGGCGGTGTGCAGGGTCGACAGGGTCACCCCCTGCACCGTCGGCTGATGCTCGTGGGTCGCGCGGTCGCCGAGCTCGGCGACGAAGGCCTCAAGGTCGGCCTCGGGCGAACGGGCGGCGAGATCGCCGGCCAGCCGGTGCAGCGCGGCGAGGTTCTCCCATTGTTCCCGCTCGGCGCCCGAGCCCACCGTCGGCTGGTCCGCCCGCCAGCCGAGCGCCGCGAGGATGTCGGCGACGACGGCCGTGAGTCCCTCCGGGCGGTCGGTGTCGGCAGAGCGCACCGCGGCCCGCAGCAACCGCATGGCTGCGACGACCTCGCTCCGCTCGAAGAACTTCTCCCCGCCCCGGAGCAGGTAAGCGATGCCGGCCCCGCCGATCGCCGCCTCATACGCCTCGGACTGGGCATTCGTGCGATACAGCACGGCGATCTCACTCGCCGGCACGCCCTGGTCGAGCAGCCGGCGGATCCGGGACGCCACCGCGGCGGCTTCCGCCGGCTCGCTGTCGCACTCCAGCCACACCGGGGCGGGACCCTCCGGGCAGGCAGCGATGATGCGAGCCGCCGGGGCCGCCCGCATCAGGGTGTTCGCGAGTCCGACCACCTGGGGGGTGGACCGGTAGTCCCGGATCAGACGCACCACGGCCGCGTCCGGGAACCGGCGCGGGAACCCGAGCAGGTGCTCGGGCGACGCCCCGGTGAACGAATAGATCGTCTGATGGGGGTCCCCGACGACACAGAGGCTGTCGCGCTCCCCCAGCCAGGCGTCGAGGACACGCTGTTGCAGGTCGTTGACATCCTGATACTCGTCAACGACGAAATGGCGGTATCTGGCCCTGACCTCGGCCGCGACCCAGCTGTGCTCCTCGATCATCGCCGCGGTCAGCAGCAGCAGATCCTCCATGTCGATCACACCGGCGTCGCGCTTGACCTCCTCGTACGCGGCGTAGAGCCGGGCGACCGTCTCGGGGGGGGTGGCGGTCTCCCGCCCGCTCGCCGCCGCCATCCGGGCGTAGTCCGCCGGGCCCACAAGCGTCGCCTTCGCCCACTCGACCTCCGAGGTGAGGTCGCGCAGCTCGGCCCGGTCCGGCCGCAGGTGCAGGCGGGCGGCCGCCCGCACCACGTACGGGATCTTGCTCTTCTCCACCCTGGGCAGCGCGACCCCGGCGACCGGCGGCCAGAAGTACAACAGTTGCTTGAGAGCCGCGGAATGGAACGTCCTGGCCTGCACTCCATCAACACTCATGGCCCGCAACCGGCCGCGCAGCTCTCCCGCGGCCCTGGCTGTGAAGGTCACCGCCAGGATCTGACCCGGCCCGGCCCCCCCCTGAGCGACCATGTGCGCGACTCGATGGGTGATGGTGCGTGTCTTACCCGTACCGGCGCCGGCGAGGATGCAGACCGGTCCGAGCGGAGCTCCGGCCGCGACCCGCTGTTCGGGATCGAGCGCGGCGAGCAGATCGTTGCCCGACCGCACACGGGCGGCCTGGGCGGCGAAGGCAGGCGGTCCGGACATCATCCGATACGGTAGTCCCCGCCGCGCGGCGGGAACCGACAGCGCCGCGGTGGGGTTACATGAACCGTTGTGTCACCAGCGGCTTGGAGGCCCTTTCGTGCTCACGATCTACACGACTTCCTGGTGTGGCTACTGTGTTCGGCTGAAGCGCCAACTCGACCATGCCGGCGTCGAGTACACGACCGTTGATATCGAGCAGGACCCGACAGCAGAGCAACGTGTCCGCGATGCGAACAACGGGAACGCGACCGTACCGACCGTGCTCTTTGCCGATGGCACTGTGATGACGAACCCAAGCCTTCGCCAAGTCACAGAGAAGGTCACTTCTGCCGCATAACGGATACGTAGAGCAACGACATCTCGGGGGTTCTTACCTTCCCAGGCCGGCTCGTGGGACGGTGTCCGTCACTGCCCGTGAAGTTTGTGGGAGAGTTCGGCCTGTGTCGTCAGCACCTTCAGAACAGGCGTGGAGCACCGTCGATGCCGCGCTGCGGGCCGCCAGTGCCCTTCACCGGATGGAGACGGCCTGTTTCGTCGTGGTATCGACGACGACCGCGAGCTATCTCCGGGTGACAGGTCCCTCCGCTGGTCTCAACGAGGGAACGCACTACCCCCGGGGGGACAGCCTGGTCGCCCGCGTGCTCGACGGCACGCCCGCCACGGGGTCCGGTCTCGGCCCGACGCACGCCGGATCCGACACGGCCGAATACCGCCAGCTCGGGATACGCAGTCATGTCACGATGCCGGTGGTCCGCGCGGACGGTCGGCTGGTGGGCCTCCTCGTCGGCCTGGACCGCAGCAAGGTGATCGTATCGGCCGACATCCTGGCCCTGCTGCGCGGGGTGGCCGATGCACTCGCGGCCACCGGGGACGTTCCCGTGCAGAGCCCGCCGACGGTCTCCGCGAACGGTCCCCGGCCGCCCGGCGGCCCGATCCCCCCGGGCCCACCGGCGGCCCCGCGCCCACCGGGGCGGATACCTACCCCGCAGACCATCGCGCGGGCGGTCCGGCCCGGGCCGCCGGGCCGGGCCGGGCCGGCGGCCGCGGCGGGCGGGACCGGGGCGGGAACCGGCCCCCGGCGGACCCCCTCGGACATGCGCCTTCGACGTACTCCCGCCGGGTGGGTCGTGGAGGGTCCCGGAGCCGAGATCCGGCCGGTCGGCGACCTCCTCTCGGCAATGGTGCTCGCCGATCTGCTGGCCGAGGATCTCGCCCCGCCCGGCCGGCCCCGCCGCCCCGATCGTGACCTGAGCGAGGTCGAGCAGCTCCGGCTGTCCGTCGTCCAGCTGGAACACGCGCTGGCCTCCCGCGTAATCGTGGAACAGGCCATCGGGGTCCTCGCCGAACGTAACCACATCCGCCCGCGGGAGGCCTTCGAGCGGCTGCGGCGCACCGCTCGCGGAATGGGACGCAGGGTGCACGATCTGGCTCGGCAGGTGGTCGATTCGGTGGGCGACCCACGCGCCGTGCTACCGGGCGAGCTCGGTGGGCGCGGCGGCAACCCACCGGGCGGTGGACCACCGGCACC
>NZ_CDWTMO010000057.1:0-21315 GCF_977946435.1 Frankia sp. CgKIO3
GGGGCGAAGGCAACGGCGTTGACTGTTCGCGCCACCGGAAGGAACGACAGCAGGGGCGTCAGCGCCGGCGGCCGGGGTGGGTGCCGACGACCGGCAGTTCGCCGACGGGCTTGCTCTCTCACCGCTCGACGCGCCAAGCGGACCGCGCCGCGTACGACGGCTAGTTCCGGCGAGTCGTCGATCAGGACGGGTTTGCCGAAGCATTCGGCCAGCATCGTCGTGACCAGCGGGATGCGGCTGCTTCCGCCGACCGGCACGATGACGTCGACGTCCTGCCAGCGGGTGTTGCTTCTGTTTACCGTGCGGTCACATATGGCGATCGTTTCGGCCAGCACGGGGCGCAGGTCGTCCTCCCACTCCGCGCGCCGCAGCGTGAACGGCAGCATCGGTGTCCGCTGCAGCGAGGGCAGCATTTCGGCGTACCTGTCTACCGAAGAGAGCATGTGCTTGACCTCGACGCAGCCCTCGCCGAACCGCCTGCGTTCATCCAACAACCTCTCGAAGCCCTCGTGACCGAGGTCGCCCTGTTCGGCTAACAGGCGCGCGACCGGGTCCGGGAAGCGGCGGGCGATCATCTCCCGGACCATCCGGTCGAACCGAGTGCCACCGACGTCGTCGAGGCCGCCGACGTCGAACGCGTGTAGTCCGTCAGGCCCCGCCGTGGCGATCGCGCAGTCGAACGTCCCGCCACCGAGGTCGTAGACGAGGACGGTCCGGCGTTCCGGCAGGGCGTGTCGGACGATCGCGTCCGCCGCGGCGGCGACCGGCTCCCGCTCGAGCCGGACGACTTCGGGGTCGAACCCGGCGAGTGCTGCAGCCTCCCGCATCCGGGCCTGGTTGGCTGCTTCCCACGTCACCGGGATGGTGATCACGACGGCGGCCGGGGTGCCCGGGACCTGTCGCTCCGCTTCGCGCCGAAGGAACCGCAGCACCTCGGCCGCGAGTTCGTGCGCTTCGAATGACCTGGCGCCCAGCTTCTTCGGGCTCCTGCCAAAGTCGCGCTTGAACTCGTTCCGGAACAGCTCGGCCTGGAGCAGCCGCAGGTTGGCGGCACGTTGGCCGACGACAACCTCGCCGGCGGCGTCGAGGCAGACGGCGGTCGGCATCAACATTGGCCCGGGCGCGCCGGGCGCAAGCCGTACCGGGACGGGGTCGTCCCCCTCGCCGCCCCGACCTACCATGATCGATAAGGTCGACATCCCGAAGTCGATGCCGTACACGAGTTCGTCCATTGTCGGATCCCGTCTCGACCGCAATCAACTACCACGACCGCTGGCGCAGGCCGTCGACCCGCTGCGACAGCTCGCCCAGGCGGAGCGTGGCGGCCCGGAAGTCCTCGCGCCGTCGCTTCAGAGCGTCGATCTTGGCCCGGGCGTCGCCGGCCTTGCGAACATCGTCGTGTAGCGTGCGAAGTGATCCCTCAATCGTCGCCCGGTCCGCGGCGATCCGCGTGGTGAGATCGGCGGCCATATTCACCTTGGTGTCGCTGACGACCTGGTTGAACTGCCGCAACGCCGCCTGTTGGTCTTCGGCGAGCCGCGGTGAGATCGACTCGCGCAACATCCTGGTCCGGTTGCGTCGCTCCTCTCGCTTGACCCGGCTGTGGTGATCACGCCACCCCGCCACAGCGCCCGCCAGGAACCCCGCGGTCGCGAAGTCGCGCGCGGCGTTGCCCGCCGCAGAGGTCGAGTTGGGCTCTGATCCTGGCCGGCCGTACTCCGCTCGAGGCAGGCCGTAGCCTGCCTGCCTCCAAGGGTCTAGTCCGTACCCCGATGGTGAGCTGGAGCCAGGCCAATCCTGCTGCCGGTCCTTGTGGCGTTCCACGTACCCACCGAGCCGGTTACCGAAGAACATCCCCTGCATCCCGCCCGAACCCGCCGCCCGGAGGTACCGGAACGCACGCACGACGAACCCCTCCCGGTCCTCCTCGAGCGCGTCGTCCGACAGCTTCACCTCCGATACAAACGGTTCGGAGTTCGCGACGTGTGCGTCCAGCGAAAGCTTGGTCAGCTCGCGGTATTCTTTCGTCACCTCGTCGGCGGCGCGGTTGAAGGACAATATCGCTTGCTGGTATGTGACGGTCATCGTATGAGTCGTGTCGCTCACGAGCTTGTCTGGATTCGACCGGCCTTCGTCAGTGTCTGCCTTGCCATGGAACGCCGCCCGCTCCTCGCTCAGCGATACTTCGAGCTTGCGGCGGATCGGACGGGCTTTGAAATCGACGTCCTCGGCCAAGTCCTGCCGCCATTGCGCGCCTTTCTTCGTCAGGTTGTCCGCCCGCGCCATGGCGTCTTGCAGTTTCGCTTCCATCGCCTCGACGTCGTCGGTGCCTTCGAGGCCCGCCAACTGGGTGCGGAGTATCTCGGCCACGCGGTGGATCTCGGTGGTCATCGCGTCGATCGCCTCGTCGAGCTGGGCGGCGCCGCAGGTAGCACCCAAGCCGTTCCACATCTGGTCCTCGAGTGCCGGCAGCCCTGACTTCGCGAGCATTGCCTCGTCGCTCTTGGCCAGCGCCCGCCATTTGCGGTTCGCCGACACCGGCATGACGACGACGTCGGCCTCTGCGATGTTGGTCTCCTTGGCCACTCGTTCGCGGGCTGCGGCCACGACGGGTGCCGGGTCGGGCTTTTTGTCGATCATGGTGACCGCGGTGACGACCACGGGGCAGGCGCGGTACGCGTCCTCCCGGAGAAAGCGCAGTTCGCTGGCCGACAGCGGATCGGTGGCGGTACAGACGAACAGGATCGCGTCGGCCTCGGGCAGCACCTTGACGGTGGCGTCGCGGTGCGCGGGGTTGTCGGAACCGACACCAGGTGTGTCCGCGAGCACCAGCCCCGACGAGAGGATCTCGATCGGCGCGGTCATCGCCACCCGCTGGATGTTCTTGCGGTTGTCTGGATTGGCCTGCTCGGTAACGTACTCGCGCACCTCTCCGAGCGGCACAGGGATCGCTGGTCGGTCAGCGAAATAGACCGTCGCTCCCTCGGTGTCTCCCCACTCCAGGGTCACGACGACGCAGGTCGTGACGTCCACGTCCACCGGGAACAGGCCGCTGCGTTCCACGATCGCATTGAGCAGGCTTGACTTGCCCCGCCGGAACTCGCCGCAGGTGACCACCTTGTATTGGCCCGACCGAAGCTTCTCCCATGCCCGGTCGAGCCGAGCCCGCCCGCCCTCCGACAGGTCGTCGCCGAGTAGGCCGACAACCTCCGGAAACATTGCGAGAACCTCAACGCGGAGGTCTTCCAGGTCACTCATCTTTCTCCCCGTTCGGCGCGGCTTCCCGGTCGGCAGGCCGCGGTGGCCGCCCGGCGGATCCGGCTGTCAGTGTTCGCCGCCGGGCTGGCCAGCCTCGTCGGCGTACCTGTAGACGACGACCGCCGCGGGCCGGAGGAGCTGGCCGCGCCAGGCGTAACCAGGGCGCACCGTCGCGGCGATCCATTCGGCCAGGTCCGCCTGCCCGGTAGTACGGGTGGCGACGATTTCATGTCGGTCGGGGTCGACCGGACCGTCGTCGGTGATACGGACCACGTCGCACTGGTCGAGCACCTTCGTCGCCTGCTCGCCCAACCATTCCATTATCGCGAGGTTCTCTTCGGCGGATCTCGGCTCTGGTTTGGTGAGATCAGCGAATTGCTCCACGAGAGCGATGGTCTGGTCCACGACGGGATGCGGCTCGGCCGCCCAAGCTGACTCCCACGCCCGGCTTTCCCGACCGGCGTCGGCGCCGAGTTCCACGCTGGCCCGGCCCTGGCCGGCTTCGTCTCGGCCAGCCGAGTTCTGGCCGGGTGGGTCAGCGCTGGCCGGATCGAGGCTGACGGCGCCCGCGCTATCCGCTGCGGGCTGGTCCGGTGCGCTGGCGAGGTCGGCGAGGTCGCGTTCGGCGGCCTCGAGCCGGTTTCATAGGTCGGTGGTCCGCGCGCGTTCCTCGTCGAACGCGGCCCGCGTCTCGGCAAGCTCCGCTTCGGACGCGCGCAGTGCCGCCCGCGCGCCAGCGTCTGGAAGCAGGCGTGACAGCCTAATTCGCCGGCTCATCGGTTCGTTCTCCTCGGCGGGGGCGCGATGACTGGCATCACAGCCGCGGGCATTTACAGCTCCGTCGTCTCGAGCAGGCGCCGGGCGTCGGCGACCCGGTATGATAAGCGTTCGTAGCTGGCCAGGACTGTCCTCGCCGCGTTCGCGGTCGGCAGGTCGAGCAATGGCTGCACGCACCTGCGCGCCCATGCGCCGATCCGCTCCTCGGCCCGCCGTGACATCGCCGCGGGTGACGCCTCCTCGCTCAGCCCGAGCCGGGCCGCGCAGCTGACACCGTGTTCGCCAGTCACGGTGAGCAGGTCAACCGCTTCGCTGTCCGTCAGGGTCAGGACGCCCCGGTAGTAGTCCCGCAGCGCGGCGAGTTCGCGGAAGCCGTGAACGTCGCTGCGGGTTTGCTCGACCATCGCCGCCACAGCCGTGACCTCGGGCGACGGTGACCTCCCTGACCGTCCGGCCTCGGACCGACATCGGGTGACGGCGGTCTGGACTTCGCCGAGACCCCGGTCGAGCTTAATGAGCGCCGCGCGGTTACCGAAATGATCGACGATCAGCTTGCGGAGGCGGGCCACCCCACTGTCGACGACAAGCTGTGCCCGCACCTCGGCCTCCGTCATGTCGTCCCTGAGGTGGCGACAGGCGCGTAGCACCCCCCAGACGCCGAATTCGTTAACGAGCGTCGCCCGCCGATCCGGCCGGCACGCCGACCTCGGGGAGGTCCTCGGTCGCGAATCGCCCCGCATCCTCTAGCAGGTCGCTAAGATCCTCGAGCCCAAGCTCGCGGTTGAGGTCGGCGAACACGTTGAACAGCTCGCTGCTCGCCGTCTGCGCGCCGCTCGCGACGATGCCGGCCACGGGGACGATCGTGTAGAAGTGTCGCTGCACCACCGGATCCCGCATCAGACGGTCGACGACCTGCCGGGCGCCGTCAGCCATCGGGTCGTAGGCCCATGGTGTGGGACTGCCGGGAAGGCCGGGCCCCGGCGGCCAGTACCGTTCGTCGCAGCGGCTCAGGACGCCAAACGCCTTGAGCGGGTTGACGTCCCGGCCGTCGGCGGCGCTCTCGCCCGCCGAGAAACGGTCCACGGCGATTAGGTCGATTTCGCCGACCCCGCCACTGAACAGGAAGACGACGGCGTCGGCGCGGTCGACCTCGGCCGTGCTGTCGGCGTGCACGGCGCTTGCATCCCGGCCGGTCGCGCGTAGCACGTCGGTGACCTGGTCGGCGACCACCGGGTCTGTGATGCCGAGGTACCGCGCCGCGTTCGCGGAGTCGACACCGTGCAGACTCGCCAGACCTGGCGTGTCGACCAGCCGGAACGACCGGAGCAACTCGATCGGTGCACCGAACTCGATCTTGCGGATGTCGCGGAGCAGATGAAGGTCCGCCGCGGCGGTGACACTCAGCTTCGCCAACTGGTCAGCCGGGTAATCGACCACAGTGTTGTCGATTAGATGGATCCGCACGGAACGAGTCGGCGCGTGACCTAGCTCGACGACGTTGAAGGTCAATTCGAGCTGGCCGGTCGGCGCGACCTTCTCGCCGACGACGGTCGACTTGCCGCGCTTGATCTGGCCGGCGACGGCGACGCGCATCGGTTCCCGCTGGCGGTCGGCGCATCGCACCAACGCCTGGGCCAGCTCGAACGTCGCCCGGTCATCGACAGGCAGGATGCTCGCGACTGAGCGGAACCGCTCGACGACGGCGGCGTTGGCCGCGGTCACGGCGGCGGTGCTTGCCCCGGTTCCTGCGTTCATTGCTGCCTGCTGCACGGTTCCCCCCGTTGACATCACGATTCTAGGTGAACGATGCTGCGTGGCGTGTCGGACCCCTGTGCCCAGAAAGAGCGGAACGTGTTGGAAAGATGACTATCAGATCATGACTCGCCATGATGCACGTCCGTCCCACTGGGCATGCGGCACTGACATGGCACGTTCCGGTCGGCCCTGTGCCGGCGTGAGCGTGGCGCACTCTGCCAGCATGGGCCTGGTCGTGCTCCCTTCCCGAGTGCGGCCAACAACGCACCGGCCTGGCTGGGAGTCACCAACGGCACTCTGTGAGGAGTCACGCCAGCGGCGGACAGGCTTCTGATCAGGCCAGCAGGTGGACCAGGCTGGTGCCCATGACAGCGACGGACGCGTCGTCGGGAGGGCACACGAACGCGGCCGGATCTCCTGCGAGTCACGTCGAGCCACAGGCCTCAACCTGACGGTCCTCATTCAGGAGCACCGACGCGACACTCACAGATCTCATAATCCGCAGGGTGACCGCGACACCCCCTGACTGAGCCGCCGCGATCTCGCCGTCCGACGGGCCGGCGCTGCATGAGCCTCAGAAAACGGACATGTGCAACCCGGGGGTGGTACCGATCGTCCTCACCCACGCCCGAGCCCTACTCGCCAGCACCCCCGAGGGCCGCACCGCCTACCTCGACGCGGATCTGCGCGACCCGGAGCGCATTCTGGCCGCCCCGGAACTGCGCGACACCCTCGATCTCACCCAGCCGATCGCCCTGTCCCTGATCGCGATCTTCCACTTCATCCCCGACTCCGACGACCCGCACGGCATTCTCCGTCGCTTCGTCGACGTGCTTCCGTCCGGCAGCTACCTCGTTCTCACCCACGGCACCGGCGACTTCGACCCCACGTTGCTGGTGGCGGCCGAGGCCTACCGGCAACGGAGGATTTCCACCCAGCTACGCAGCCGCGCCGAGGTCGAGCGTCTGTTCACCGGGCTGGAGCTGGTCGACCCGGGGGTGGAGGTGGCACACCGCTGGCGGCCCGATGACACCGTGCCCGCTGACCTGACCAACGCCCAGGTCAGCTGCTACGGCGCCATCGGGCGGAAAGCGTAGCCGGGCCGGCTCGCGCTTCGGGAATGGTCAGGCACGGTGGATCAGGATGTCGCCGTCGCCGGTACGGGCGCGCACCTCGACGGTCTCGTCGGTGGGCGCGGGGGCGTGGATGGCGGTCAGTTCGCTGTGCACACCGCCGCGTCCCGAGCGGACGTCCAGCAGGGCGGCGATACCTTTCCGTACTCCCACTTCGAGCCGGCCGGAACCGGATACGAGCGCGACTGCGCCGCGCACCACTTCGCCGATCCGCACGCTGCCCGAGGCGGTCCTGGCCTCGACCCCCGCCAGCGCGCGGTCGACGGTGATGGCACCGGCGGCAGTGATCAGCCGCGCGTTCCCCGTCACCTCACCGATGGTGACGCCCCCGTTGGCCGTCTTGACTACCGCCGAGCCATCGATCTCGCGGATCCGGATCATGCCGTTCGAGGTCTTGATCTCGGCGTGCCCGGTCGTGCGGCCCACGGACACGTTCCCGTCGGCGGTCCCCAGCCGGAGCCTGCCGGTCTGGTCAAGGTCAATGTCGCCGGTGGCGGTGTGGAAGCTGGAATCGCCCAGGCGGCCCGTGCTCTGGATGTTGGTCATCGAGCTCGCGTCGACCCGCGAACCGGTGGGCAGCTCGACTGTCACGGTGACGGAGCCGTCCGGCCCGGACAGCGAGCGGGCCTTCTTCCTGGGTGCTCTGAGGTGAAGCTTCCCTTCGTCGTACTCGATGAGGGTCTCTCGCGCCGTCTGAACGTCGGTGTCGTGCGACGGGTCGCTCGGGCGTACCTCCACGACCGTGTCGGCGCGGTCGCTCGCGTTGATCCGGACGTGGCCGGTCCCGAGTTCGATGACGGCGAGGATCGGCTCGGGGGTGCGGAAAGTCGGCATGATGATCTCCTTGTGGCGTCGTCAGCCCGGGCGTGGCTTGCCCGGGCGCGGTGAACGCTGGCGCGGTGAACGCGGTGAACGCTGGCGTGGCTAGCGCACCCAGCCGCTGTAACGCCGCCCCAGCTGCTGGCCTGCGTGCGGACCGGTGCGCCGTCCCGCGGCACCAGGGTCGAGCGCGGCGGAGACGGCGTGCACCAGCCAGGCGTTGACGGACAGTCCTTCGTGCTCGGCCGCTTCATCGATGCGCGGTTTGAGACGCTCGGGGACGCGTAGCGTGATCCGCGAGGTACGTCCCTCGTCGTCTTCTGGAGCGGCGGACGGTTGCCTGACCACAGCGGCCTTGAAGTCGTCCGCCCCCGAGTGGTCGGTCGGCGGTGGCGTCACGACAAAATCAGGGTCTCGCCCACGCAGGCGTACCTCGACCGAGCCCGGCGCCAACTCTCGGGTGATCTCGTCGGCGGCGGCCGACAGCGCCTCCAGCAGGGCGAGCCTGACGGCCGAGTCCAGGGGCAGAGTGAGCCGCTCGGCCAGCGCGCGGGCGTTCTCACCCCCGGCTTCCGCGGCTGCCGCGAGTTCCCGGCGGAGGTTCTCGACATACGGCGCAAGGTCCATGACGTCATAATGGCACCAAGTTGACGTCATGTGCAAGCTCTGGCAGTCAGTAGGACGTCACAGCTGCCGTCGCGGCTGTCGTCGCCTCGGCTGCCCGGCCGGTACGGCTGCCGGCGGGGCGGTCGCGAACCCTCGTTGCGTGCGACGACTACGAAAAGTAGCGATCGTCGGGGTGCTCTCGTCACCGTCGCAGGCCTCGGCGATAGTGGGGCGATCCGCCCGGTGGCGGCGGTGATGCAGACGGGGGTGGATGTGCCGGGCGACGCGCACGGCGTCAGGATGCAGCCACCGCGGGCCACGGATCCGGGGTCACTGGGCCGGCACCGGGTGCTGGGCAGGCTCGGTGCCGGCGGGATGGGTGTAGTCTACCTGGCCGAGGGTCCCCTCGGCCAGGTAGCGGTCAAGTTGATCCGACCGGAGTACGCCGACGATCCGCAGTTCCGGGCGCGATTCCATCGCAAGGTCCAGGCGTGTTTCCGGGTCGGCGGTGCCCACACCGCCCGGCTCGTCGACTTCGAGCTGGAGGCCGAACGTCCATGGCTGGCCACCGAGTTCGTCGACGCCCCGGACCTCGCCGCCCAGGTCGCGGCGGCCGGCCCCCTACCCACCGGGGAGCAGATCATCCTGGCGGCCGGGCTCGCCGAGGAGTTGGCGTCCATCCACGCGGCCGGCCTGATCCACCGCGATCTCAAACCGTCCAATGTGCTGTGGACCGCGGACGGGCCGAAGGTCATCGACTTCGGGATCGCCGCGGCGGCCGAGGCGCGCCCGCTGACCGCGGTGGGCGGAGTCGTCGGCACGCCCGGGTGGCTCTCGCCGGAGCAGGCCACGGGCGGGGAGGTCACCGCCGCCAGCGACGTGTTCGGCTGGGGGGCACTGGTCTGCTTCGCCGCCACCGGCCAGCCGCCGTTCGGCAGCGGCTCCGCCGACGCGGTGGCGTCGCGGATCGCGGCTGCCGAGTTCCAGATCGACTCCGACCGGCTCGCTCCAGAGCTGCACGCGCCCGTCCGCGAGGCACTCGACCGCCAGCCGCCGCAACGGCCTACCGCGCTCAACCTGTGCAAGCGGCTCGTCGGTCACGCCCGGGGGGGCGCAGATCCCAGTGACGCGCATCCTTCCCGACGCAGCCCGGACACCCACCCCACCGGCTGCACCGCAGATCCCGGGTTCGCCGCAGACCCCGGCACCCGAGCCGCGGGCACGCCGTCGCCGTCGCTGGCTGCTGGTGGGCGCCGGCACCGTCGTGGTCCTCGCGCTCGCGGGGGCGCTCGCCACCGTGCTGGTGGCCGGGGGCAACAACTCGAGCGCGGACAACTCGACGAGTAGCCGGCAGTCCTTCACCGCCGACGCGCCGTGGCGTCTCGCGATCATCGACCAGATCGAAGGCACCGACAACGGGTGCACGATCATCGTGACCAGCGACAGCACCGGCGAGCAGCAGACGATCAAGGAGGTCTACGGTGCGAAGACCTTCCAGGTACCGCTTGTCGGCGGCTTCCACTGGCAGGCCAACGACCCCGGGTGCTCGGTGACGGCCCGCTCCGGATCGGGGACGGCCGTCCTACCCTTCGCCCAGCAGGCCGGCACCGGCGACACCGACGCGTTCGAGGTCCCCTCGGGCCTTGTCCGGGTCGAGGTCGTGGACTTCGCCGGCTCGGACGACTGCGGGCTGCAGCTCCACGACGCCGCCGACGGCCGGGAGATCAGCTTCGGCACCGCGGCCCGCGGCGGTCCGCCGTTGCTGCTGGACCCGAGCGGACGCACCCAGGTCTACCTGGCCAACCTCACCTGCGGTGTCCGGGTGTCGGCCGCCCCGGGCTGAGCGGGTTCTGTTCCCCGCTGCCCGGCACAGCGACGTAACGGGCGGTGGCCTCGCGGTCCGGATAACCACGGATGATCCAGGCACCACCCTTCGCGGTGCAGTCGTCCGGGCCGGGCAGCGTCGTCCTGCCCTGCCGCCGCCACGCCTCGAACAGCACGCGGATCACCTCGCCGTGCGTGCACAGCACCGCGTCCCCGCTGTCGTCCTGGGTGAGCACGGCGAGCAGGTCGAACGGCGAGGCGCCGACCGCGAGGGCCGAACACCGTTGCACCGGCAGGCCCCGGTCGGCCGCCACCGGCTCGACGGTCTGCTCGCAGCGGACGTACGGGCTGGTGAGAATCCGCGCCAGCGGAATCGGCCGGAGGAGGTCCACTACCGCCCGCGCCTCGCGCTGGCCGCGCCGGCTGAGCGGACGGTGTTCGTCGCGCCCCTGCCACGTGTGTTTCTCGCCGGCATGGGCGTGCCGGAGAAGGATGAAGTCGACCACGTCCGCTCCTCCTATCGACGCGTAGCTCGGATCCTGTCGTCGAACTCCGGCGATCCGCGATCGCTCGCCCTCCGGTCGAAACCCTCTCTGATCATCTACATCGTCCTGCATGCCGGGCAGGGCCGACCCCGATACCGTAGCGGCCCGTACCGACCGGGCGGCCGTAAGGCCGCTCGTGCCACCGCGGTCCGCACGTCGACGGAGGCGGACTGGCCGAGGTCGTCACCGTTGCGCGCGGCTGATGGTTACGGCCGACTGTTCGTGCGCCAGGTTCATCAAAGTGCCATCTGGGCGACCACGGCGGGTAACACGTGGTCCGTTCATTGGTCGGCTGTTCCCGGTTGGCTTTATGGGCGCTCCTTCGGCGAGGGTCGTCGCCGCTGCGCTGGAGGACTTGTGGACCGTCGTCGCGTGCTCGCGGGGATCGTCGCAGCGCCTTTCGCCGCCGTCCCTCTCCTCGCCCCGGTAGCCGCGTCAGTCGCCCCGGCGGGCGCCCTCGGCTCCGGCGGTGGCCAGAGCGCCGCCCGACACTGGTGATCGGGCATCGAGGAGCGTCCGGCTACCGTCCGGAGCGCACCCTGGCCTCCTACGAACTGGCCGCCCGGTTGGGTGCCGACTTCGTCGAGCCGGACCTCGTGCCCACCAGGGACGGCGTCCTGGTCTGCCGGCACGAACCGGAGATCGGCGGAACCACCGACGTCGCCGCGCATCCCGAGTTCGCCGCCCGCAGGACGACGAAGATTCTCGACGGCGTCGCGACCACCGGCTGGTTAACCGAGGACTTCACCCTGGCCGAACTGAAGACGCTGCGCGCCAAGGAACGGCTGCCCGAGGTCCGCCCGCAGAACACCAGGTACGACGGCCAGTTCGAGATCCCGACGTTCACCGAACTGCTTGATCTACGCGCCCGGCTGTCCCGGGAACTCGGCCGCGAGATCGGCGTCTACCCGGAGACCAAGCACCCGACCTATTTCGCCAAGGCCGGCCTGCCCCTGGAGCGGCGGCTGCTGGACATCCTGGTCCGGTACGGCCTGAACCACCGGGGCGCGCCGGTGTACGTCCAGTCCTTTGAGACCACGAATCTCTGCGAGCTGCGTACACTCGGCCTGCGCACGGCCTCGGTACAGCTGCTGTCCGCCACGGGCGCGCCGTTCGACCTCGTCAATGCCGGCGACCCGCGGACGTACCAGGATCTGTCGACGCTGGCCGGGCTGTGGCAGATCGCCCGCTACGCGAACGGCATCGGCCCGGACAAGCTTCAGGTCATCCCCCGGGCCGGGGACGGGACGCTGGGTACCCCGACCTCCCTGGTCACCGACGCCCACGCCGCCGGGTTGGTGGTACATCCGTACACCTTCCGCGCGGAGAACACCTTCCTCCCGAAGGACTACCAGGTGGGCACCAGCCCCAGCGACCTCGGCCGGGCCGTCGACGAACAGGTCGCCTATCTCAAGACGGGCATCGACGGGCTGTTCACCGACCAGGCCGATATCGGTGTCCGCGCCCGGGCCGTCGCCGCCGGCCTCCCGAACCCCGGACCCCCGCCGGCCGACCACCACCCCACTCACTGACCCGCCGGCAGGTCCGCCTCGACATCGGACAGCCGGTTAACCGAGGGTCGGAAGCACCCGTTCGAAGAATTCGTGGTGACCGGCGAACGTGAGCTCCAGCCGGGTGAACTCGTGTGGCGTCACCCAGCGGGCGTCGCTCACCTCGCCCGGGTCGAGGATCAGTTCCTCGTCGGATCCGACCTCGGCGGTCCACCAGTGCAGCTGGTAGCTGCCGTCGTCGGTGTCGCATTCCCAGACCTTCGCAAGGGGGGTGACCGCCAGCCCCACCTCCTCGCGGACCTCGCGAACCAGCGCCGCCGCCTGGCTCTCGCCGGGCTCGATCCGGCCGCTCAGCGGAGCCCAGTAGCCCGGTCTCTGCGCCTGCGGCCCACGCCGGATGACCAGTACGCGACCGGCCCTCAGCAGCACCGCGACCACGGCCTGCCGTTTGCCCACCGCTGCCGTCACGGGAACCAGTGTAGGGAGGAGGCCGACGTCGCGACGGAAAAGTGTGGAGGGTTGGGCACGGTCCGCCAGGCCAGGTCCGGGGATGCACCGTCACCGTGGCCACCCCGTCCTCCGCCGTGGCCAGGAGCAGCCCGTCGCCGCCGGGGAGTTCCACGTCCGGAACGTTCTCCCGGTCTCTACCTCCCACAGCCGGGTCATCGTGTCTTCCGCCCCGACCGGGCGCCACCGTGGAGCAAACAGCCCACCGGTGGTGTCACCGGCCCGTCCGGCACCACTCCCCACCGGGTTGCCGTGCACGAGGTGCGGCCGATCGTCCATGTCACCCGTACAAGCAGGTCTTCCACCAGGATCGGGAGTTCCATCACCGGCTCCCCGGCCCGGGCATGCGCCCACCGGTGGGCCTTGTCGAACTCCGCCCGCGGAAAGCTGGTGATCAGTGCGCCGTCGCCGTCCAGGACCAGCAACGGCCATCCCCCGCCGGTCACAGGATCACCACCGGATCATCCGGCCGGTGCAGCGGCGCGGCAGCACGGTCGGCCTCGACGCAGGCGTGCACCACCTCGCCGTCCTCTCCACCGGCGAGCAGGTCGCCAACCCGAAGCCGCTCGCCTGCTCGCTGCGCAGGCTGCGGCGCGCGTCGCGGGCCTACGCCCGGTTGAAGCCGGGAAGCGCTGGCCGACACCAGCGGGCCGCGCACCTCGCGAAGATCCACGCTCGGGTGGCGAACCAGCGCCGCGACGGGCTTCACAAGCTCACGACCCGACTCGCGACGTCCCACGATGTGATCGTGGTGGAGGATCTGCACGTCGCCGGGATGGTCCGCAACCGGCGCCTCGCCCGCGCCGTGTCCGACACCGGCCTGGCCGAGATCCGCAGGCAGCTCGCCTACAAGACCATCTGGTACGGGTCGCGGCTGGTCGTCGCGGACCGCTGGTATCCAAGCTCGAAGACCTGCTCCGGCTGTGGCTGGCGAAACCCAAGCCTGACCCTGGCCGACCGCACCTTTCACTGCCAGTCCTGCGGGCTGGCGATCGACCGCGACGCCAACGCCGCGGTCAACCTGCATAACCTCGTCGACCGCCAGTACATTGGCGACGTTAAAACTGCCCGTGGAGTCGACCGTAAGACCCCGCCTGCGGGGCCGGTGGCTGTGAAGCGGGAACCCGGCACCGCGCCAGCAGGTCAGACTGGGGGTGCCTCACCGAGAGGCGAGGCGGCATGAACAGCGCTATCCAGCTCTCTCATGTAACGGTGATTCCCCCTCGGGCGATGAGCTGGGCGGCGATGACGTTGCGTTGGATCTCGTTGGTGCCTTCGCCGATGATCATGAGTGGGGCGTCGCGGAAGTAGCGTTCGACGTCGAACTCGGTGGAGTAGCCGTAGCCGCCGTGCACCCGGACCGCGTTGAGCGCGATCTCCATCGCGGTTTCCGAGGCGAACAGCTTGGCCATCCCGGCTTCCAGGTCGCATCGCTCGCCGGCGTCGTAGCGGTCGGCGGCCAGGAGGACGAGCTGGCGGGCAGCGGTGTACTTGGTGGCCATGTCGGCGAGATAGTTGCCGATGGACTGGTGTTTCCAAATCGGCTTGCCGAAGGCCTCGCGTTCCTGGGCGTAACGCAGCGCGTCGTCCAGCGCGACGCGGGCGACACCGAGGGCGCGGGCGGCGACCTGAATCCGGCCGATCTCCAGGCCCTTCATAATCTGCGCGAATCCGCGGCCTTCCTCGCCGCCGAGCAGCGCATCGACGGGGGCATGGTAGTCATCGAAGGACAGTTCACAGCTTTCGACGCCCTTGTAGCCGAGTTTTGGCAGGTCTTTGGACACGGTGAACCCGTCGCCGGGTTCGACCAGCAGGATGCTGATGCCCTTGTGCCTGGGCTCGGCTTTCGGATCGGTCCTGCACAGCAGCGCGATCAGCTGGGAGCGGCGGGCGTTGGTGATCCACGTCTTCGACCCGTTGACCACGTAGTGCTCACCGGCGCGGCGGGCGCTGGTAGTGAGGGCCTGCAGGTCGGAACCGCCGCCGGGTTCGGTCAACGCCATCGTGGCGCGGATCTCACCGCTGGCCAGTGCGGGCAGATAACGCTGCTTCTGCTGCTCGGTGCCGAAGGTGAGGATGAGCGTGGAGACGACGGTGTGGCCACCCATCGCGCCGGCCAGGCTCATCCAGCCGCGGGCGAGCTGCTCGGTGACCTGGACGTAGCAGGGGGTGGAGACGGCAACCTCGCCGTAGGGTTCCGGAATGGCCAGGCCGAAGATGCCGAGCTTTTTCATCTGCTCGATGAGCTTCTCGGGATAGTCGTTGGCGTGTTCCAGGTCCCGGGCGACCGGGCGGACCTCCCGGTCGACGAAGTCGTGCACGGTGTCGACGATGGCTTGTTCTTCCGCGGTCAGGGTACTCACGCTGGGTCCTCTTTGAATGGGGGGCCGGGGGTCGGCGGAGGTCAGATGACGCCGTCGGCACGGAGCGCGGCGATGGCGGTATCGGTGCGGCCCAGGCTGCGCAGGATGGCGTCGGTGTGTTCGCCGAGGGCGGGAACGGGGTTCATCACCGGGTCCAGGTCGGTGAGGGTGGCCGGGGGCAGGAGGGCGCCGATGTCGCCGCCGGGGGTGGCGACGGTGCGCCACCGGTCGCGGCCAGTCAAGACGGGGTGGTCGAGGAAGTGGGCGACGGAGTTCAGCCGGGCGTTGGCGATACCGGCTTTGGCCAGCAACGCCAGCACTGTGCCGGTGTCGAGCGTGGCGAATCGGTCCGCGATCACGCCGTTGAGGGCGTCGCGGTGGGCGACGCGCGCGGAGTTGGTCGCGAAGCGGTGGTCCTCGGCCAGGGCCGGGTCGTCGAGCACGATCCGGCAGAAGGCGTGCCATTCGCGTTCGTTCTGGATGGCCAGCAGCACCGTCTGGTCCTCGGCGGTGGTGAACGGGCCGTAGGGGGCGATGGTGGCGTGCTGAGCGCCGACCCGTGCCGGTTGCCGCCCGCCGTACCGGGTGTAGTAGGCCGGTGAACCCATCCACTCGGCGAGGGCCTCGAACAACGATACCTCGACCGCGGAGACCGCCCCCGTGGTGGCGCGCCGGTAGAGGGCAGTGAGGATGCCGGTGTAGGCGTACATGCCGGCGGCGATGTCGGCGACCGAGATCCCGGCCTTCGCCATCTGGTCCGGGCTACCGGTCAGCGACACGAGGCCGGTCTCGCACTGCACGAGCAGGTCGTAGGCTTTCCGGTCGGCCCAGGGCCCGTCGGTGCCGTAGCCGGAGATCGTGCAGGGGATCACCCGAGGGTGCCGGTCGGCCAGGGACGAGGCGTCGAGGCCGAGGCGAGCGGCGGCGCCGGGGCCGAGGTTCTGCACCAGCACGTCGGCCTCGGCCAGCAGCTCCTCCAGAACCGCGCGCCCCTCGGTGGTCTTCACGTCCAGGGTAAGGGATTCCTTGGAGCGGTTGAGCCACACGAAGTAGCTCGACTGGCCGTGCACCGACACGTCGTAGCGGCGGGCGAAGTCGCCGCCGTCGGGCCGTTCGATCTTGATGACCCGCGCGCCGAAATCAGCCAGCTGGCGGGTGGCGAACGGGGCCGCGACGGCCTGCTCCAGGCTGACCACGGTCACCCCGGCCAACGGCAGCGGGACGTGCGGCGAGGGGGAGCGCTGCGAGGAGGATCGCGGCGCGGCGCCCGGCGTCGCGCCCGACTCGGGGCGGTGCTGCTGGTGCTCGGTTATGTGGTGCTCGGTCACGTCAGGCCGCTCCTTTGGCCAGGCAGGTGGTCTGCCAGCAGCGTCGCGGCACGCGCCCAGTCCAGTCCGGTCAGCAGCGTGGGAACGTCGGGGCCACAGTCGGCGATCTTAGCGCGCAGATCCTGATCCGAAGGTGGCCGCCCGGGCGACCCGGGTGGCAGCCGCTGGCTCACCGAGTACCGGGCGCCACCGCTGAGGGTGAGCGTGATGTCGATGCGGCCGGAGAGCAGCCCGTCACCGCCGGGGGTCTCGGTGACGGCTACGAGCTGGAGCAGACGCTGGGCTTCGGGTCGGGTCACGGCGAGGTCGGTGAAGCTCCCGAAGCCGGGATGAGGGTCCAGCAGCGCGGCGGCGATGGCATATTCCAGGCTGAACTTCCCCTGCAGCCCGGTGCGGGGCCGATGGTGGATCAGCGGCTGTACTGCGCCCGCGGGTGTGCTCACCTCGATCGCGGTGATGCCCGAGGCGACGGCGTCGGCAGGCAGGTGCTCACGCAGCGCGCTGATCGGGCGTTGCAGTGCGTAGCAGCAGGGAAAAATCTTGATCGCCAGCCCGCCGGGCACCGCCGGGCCGGTCACGTCGATGTGGTCCGGGTCGCCGCCGACCAGGCGTAGCCATGCGTCCAGCGCGGTCGGATCCGCGGTAGCGCCGACGGCGGCCAGCCTCGCCGCCCGAACTCCCGCGTCGGCGGCGAAGCCGACCTGCAGGGACTTGCCGGCGGAACCGAATGCCCGCTGCACCCCGCCGGCCGCGGGAACTGAGAGCGCGATCACCGTGGCGATCTGCTCGGTCGACAGGCCCAGCGCCACCGACGCGGACACGGCGGCGGCCGGCGCCCCGGCCGTACAGGTGGCGTGCTAGTCGCCGGCATAGTGCGACCAGCCCAGCGCCGCCCCGAGCCGCGCCATCATCCCGGCTCCCGCCAGGTAGGCGCGGGCGTCCCCGCCGACGGCCAGCGTCGCGGGGACGCACACCACGCTGATGTGGGTGGTGGACTCCAGGTGCAGGTCGTCGAAATCCAGGACGTGCCCGACCGCCGCCCAGCGCGCCGCGTCCGGCAACCCGGCCGACAGCGCCACCAGATCGTCCTGCCGGGCGGCGAGCGTGACAGCCATCGTGTCGAGCAGTGAGCGCTACGCCAGGTCGAGGTCCGCGGCACTCGGCACATAGTCGTGCGCCCACCGGGCCAACGTCTCGGCGGTCGATTCCATCCACAACTCCCGACTCTCGCCAGCGCGGGGCCACACCTGGATCGCCCGTGTTTCACACCTGGGTCGCCCGCGCCTGGGTCGCCCGTGCCCGCAGCGCACCTGCCCGCCCGAAAGATAATGTATGGCCAATAGTGATCGGTAACAGGCAGTGGCGACAGGCAGGGAGGAGCCGAGCGGTGGGCGGCGGCAGGTCGACGGCGGGGGCTGCCAGCCCGCTCGTCCCGGCGCAGGGTCCGTACTTCGAGTACCTGGCGGTCGGGCACGTGTTCGACGCCGCGCCGTCGGTCACGTTGAGCAGCGGGCACGCGGCGATGCACCAGGCGATCGTGGGCGATCGGCTGCGGCTGCCCCTGGACGACGGCTTGGCTCGCGCCGTGGCCGGGCGGTGGCCGGTTGCTCATCCCGCGTTGGTGTGGGATATCGCGATCGGGCAGTCGACGCTGGCGACGCAGCACGTGCGGGCCAACCTGTTCTACCGGGGTTTCGTGTTCCGCCGGTTCCCGGCGATCGCCGACACGTTGTCCACCACCACGGAGGTCGTCGGGTTGCGGCAGAACCGGCCCAGGCCGGGGCGCCGTCCGACCGGGCTGGCGGTCCTGCGGGTCCGTACGGTGGATCAGCAGCTACGACCGGTGCTGGATTTCTGGCGCTGCGCGATGCTGCCCCTGGCCGACCCTGACACGGACACCGGTCACCACGATGACCTCGACGAGGTCGGTGTACACCCTTCTCCGGCGGACTTCGTGGCCGCGGTCGAGCCGTGGCGGCTCGACGTCTTCCGCGAGCAGGTGCGCGGCGGCGAGCATTTCGCCGATATCGCGGTCGGCCGCCGCTGGCGGGTGGTTGGCGCCGACGTGGTGTCCTCGGCGCCTGAACTGGCCCGGCTCACGCTCAACATCGCCACCGTGCATCACGACGAGATCGCCGCGGGCGGGCGGCGTCTGGTGTATGGCGGGCACACCATCGGCCTGGCGCTGGCCCAGGTCTGCCGTGCGCTGCCCAACATCGTCACGGTCGCCGGCTGGGACGGGTGCGATCATACCGGCCCGGTCTACGAGGGTGACTCGCTGAGCAGCACGGTCACCGTGGAGTCCACCCAGGCACTCGCTGCCGGGGGTGGGCTCGCGTGGTTGCGGGTCGAGGTCGAGGCCCAGGCAGGGCCGGCCGGACAGCCGCGGTCGGTCCTGCTGTGGCGGTGCGCGGTGGTTCTGGCTTGACGCCCGCCGAACCGGGGCTGATGGCTACGATGCGCCTGGCCTGAGGCGCCGGTACAGGTACGACGACCCTGCGGGCCGGGGCTTCCGGATGTTGGCCCGGGGGGACCTGTGGGCCTACTTTCCCGGCCGTGGACGAACCAGCAGGCCCGTCGAGGTCGTTAGGAAGGGCGGGAAGGCGCGGGCCTGGCAGAGTGGATGACCACGGGGCCCGGCAGAGGAGAACATCGATGAGGATTGCGGAAGACATCACGCAACTGATCGGCAACACGCCGCTGGTCCGATTGCGTCGCGTCACGGACGGGGTGGGAGCCCAGGTCGTGGCCAAACTGGAGTCCTTCAACCCGGCGCACAGCGTGAAGGACCGCCTCGGGGTGGCCCTGATCGACGCCGTGGAGCGGGCGGGGCTGATCGGGCCGGACACCGTCATCCTCGAACCTACCAGCGGGAACACCGGCATCGCCCTGGCCATGGTGTGCGCCGCCCGCGGGTACCGCTGCGTCCTGACGATGCCCGAGACGATGAGCACCGAGCGGCGGATGCTGCTGCGGGCCCTCGGTGCGGAGCTCGTGCTCACCCCCGGTGCCGAGGGCATGCCCGGCGCCATCGCGAAGGCGGAGGAACTCGCGAAGAACGACGAGCGGTACCTCATCCCGCAGCAGTTCGAGAACCCGGCCAACCCGGCGATCCACCGCGCCACGACCGCCGAGGAGATCTGGCGCGACACCGACGGGCAGATCGATGTGCTCGTCGCCGGGGTCGGCACCGGCGGGACCATCACCGGCGTCGCCCAGGTCATCAAGGAGCGCAGGCCCGAGGCGCGGTTCGTCGCCGTGGAGCCGTCGGCGTCGCCGGTGCTCTCGGGCGGCGTGAAGGGACCGCACCCGATCCAGGGCATCGGTGCCGGGTTCGTCCCGCCGGTCCTGGAGACCGGCCTCGTCGACGAGATCATCCAGGTCGATGGTGAGGACGCCTTCGACCTGGCCCGCCGGCTGGCCCGGGAGGAGGGACTCCTAGTGGGCATCTCCTCGGGCGCGGCGGTGTCGGCGGCGCTGCAGGTGGCCCGCCGCCCGGAGACCGCCGGGAAGCTGGTCGTCGTCGTGCTTCCGGACTTCGGCGAGCGCTACCTGAGCACACCGCTGTTCACCGGGTTCGGGTGACCGACTGTGCTCTCGACGCTGCGCCATGACCTGCGCACGGTGAAGGAGCGGGATCCGGCCGCCCGCTCCACCCTCGAGATCGCCCTGTGCTATCCCGGCGTGCACGCAGTCTGGGGCCACCGGATCAGCCACTGGCTGTGGACCCGTGACCTGCGGCTGCCCGGGCGCGTGGTTGCCACGCTCACCCGCATGCTCACCGGGGTCGAGATCCACCCCGCCGCCACGCTCGGCCCCGGCGTCTTCATCGACCACGCCACCGGCGTGGTCATCGGGGAGACCGCCGAGGTCGGCGCCGACGTCACGATCTACCACGGGGTTACCCTCGGCGGCACCAGCCTGGAACCGGCCAAGCGGCACCCCACCATCGGCGACCGGGTGATCATCGGTGCCGGTGCCAAGGTTCTCGGCAACATCACCGTCGGCTCGGACAGCCGCATCGGGGCCAACGCCGTCGTCGTGCGGCCCGTGCCGCCCGGCTCGGTGGTCGTCGGCGTCCCCGGCCAGGTCATCACCCCCAGCCGCCCCCGGCCGGCCACCGCTCTGCCCGGTCAGGACGACGTGCTCCCCGACCTCGTCGGCGTCAGCCTGAAGTCCCTGCTCACCCGGGTCGACCAGCTGGAGGCGGCGTTCGACGGGAACACCGGGAACAACGGGAACACCGACGGCCGCGCCGACGGGCGGGTCGCCGCCCATCCCACGATCCGCCCGCCCCAGGCCGGTGTGTGGTACGGCGAGGACTTCTCCATCTGATCAACAACCTTCATCGGCGACCTGATCGGTGACACCCCTGGCTCGACCGGTGCCCCTGGGGATCCGGTCGAGCCAGGATTTGCCGGCAAAGCATGCGTCGCCATGACCACTTGATTCCGCCAGGCCACCGAGAGAATCGCTGGCGATCGGGATCGAGCGCTCCTATTTTTGATCACATAACGTAGTGATCTATCATGGATTAGCCATCATGGCGAGGCCCTGGTCTGATGCTGCGTCCCACGTAGGAGTTGAAGCACATGGTGAGGTCGTTCGGGGGGTCGGCATCGCCGCTTCGGGCGGCACGGCTGGCGATAAACGCCACCCAGGAGCAGATCGTCGCGGCGCTGGATGCCAGATCATCGTCGGGTTCGTCCGGGGTGACCCCGAGCATGCTCAGCGGCTGGGAGCTGGGAAGACGCACGACGAGCCCCCGCTACCGGAAGATGCTGTGCGATCTGTTCAGAGAATCGCCGGATGTGCTGTTCGCCCATCAGGACGCGGCGTCCACCGGCCTGGATGGTGAGATGGCGCTTGTCATGGGGCATTCCTGGCAG
>NZ_CDWTMO010000058.1:0-21255 GCF_977946435.1 Frankia sp. CgKIO3
AGATCAAATGATCAACTTATTTAATGACGATCCCTATGTAGACGCGCTGGTTGCGTCTATCTGAGCTTGCAACTGAGCCGCTCCACCGCCAGCGAGTGACCAGGGATGCCTCGCAAGATCTATCCGCTTGATTCCGAGGGTGCTGATATATGCATCCGTGTGGTCAGCATTCGCGAAGTTCTCTACTATTCGTGCCCATACGAGGCCTTTGGCCGGGTCGGCCGGTGCGCTGGGCTCGCCCCGGATCCCAAGGACGGTCTGCACCGTGGTCAGGGAGGGCCGGCGGTGGCGGCCGAAGATGAGGACGGTCGGGGTTCCGTGGCCGGGGATGTAGGCGCCGCTGGTGTCGACGAGCAGGGTGAGGTCGACGCTCGGGAAGAACTCCTCGATGAGTTTCTTGCCGAACTCGCGCTTCATGAAGGAGTTCGCGGTGATCTGGCCGGTGAAGCCGCCGTTGATCGCGAGTCGGAAGAACCGCTGCGCGAACGGCACGCTGAGCGCGTACTGGCGATGGTATGCGCTCCAGCGTACCCGATAGGCGTCGCTGAGGACCCGGTCCTTGACCGTGATGTACGGCGGGTTACCGACAACCGCGTGGTAGCGGGCTTCCAGGATCTCCTTCAGCTCGCGAGCGTCCTCGTACTCGTAGGTGAACTCACCCTCACCGGTGGAACCCGTCAGGGCGTGGGTGGCGACGCCGTCGAGTTCGTCCTGCTGATCCTCGGTGCCCCACAGCAGGGAGTCACCGATGGCGATGCGGATGCGCCAGGCGGGGGCGTCGACGAGCCGGGTGATCCCGCAGACGGCCAGTGCGGCGATGACGAGGCGGAATCGGGCGATCGCCGCCGCGAACGGGTTGATGTCGACGCCGTGGACCTGGCCGAGTACGCGCTCCACGTGGACCTTGAGGTCAATCCCATGTTCCTGCTTCTGCCACCGGTCGAGCAGGAGGTCGAAGGCGCCGAGCAGGAAGTGCCCGGAGCCGCAGGTCGGGTTGATCATCCGAACCTCGGCGAGGCCGAACTCGTCGATCGCCGGGGCAAGGGTCCGGTCGAGGATGAACTCCTCGACGAACTCGGGGGTCTGGAGCAGCGCGTGGTCCTTACGTGCCTGCTCGGAAAGATCCTGGTACAGATCGCCGAGGAAGCGGGTGGAGGATGCCGGATCGGAGAAGTCGTGGACGAGGGCGCCGGTTTCCGGGTCGATCCGCCGCCAGAACTCCAGCAGGCCGGTCGCCGCGTCCGGTGAGATATCCACCAGGTGCAGCGGGTTGCGCCGGTTGACCAGATCCCGGGTTGCGTCGTACGCCTCCAGCCGGGCGACCGCCGCCCGCAGGTAGTCCAGGTCGGAGTCATTCTTGTGGTCCTCCGTCTGGAAGTAGAAAGCCTGCCATTCCCGGGCCTCGGCCACCCCGTCGACCCGTTCCCTGGCCTCGCCTGTCTCGTCGGCCTCCTGCTCGGGGCGGACCGGGCCGGCCAGCATCGGACGTCCCAGCAGCGCGTTGTCCTCGCAGAATCGGGTGAACACGCAGGCCAGCACCCAACCGACCGCCACCTGGGTGAGCTGCTGGTCGAGCCACGTCTCGTAGCCGACGCCGGTGCGACAGCCTGTCTTCGCCTCCTGGTACCGCTTGTGCAGCCGATCGTCGACGTCCCGGTCCGACCGGGCCCGCGCGCGCAGGTCCGCCTCCAGGCCGCGGACCTGCCGCTGGAGATCGGCCAACAGGCGCCTCGCCTCGATCACGCTGCTCCTCCCTCAACGCCGTCGGCGAGCCGAGATTCGTGCCGGACAATCCACTCCTCGGACAGTGCCAGGCCCTGGTTGCCGAACTGGGGCACGGGAGCGCCACCATCCAACAACGGTTGTTTGTCCACGTCGGCCCAGGGTACGAGCAGCCACACCGTACGCACCGGTGATGTCTCGGTCGCCATCCGCACCGATGCGCGCAGCTCATCCAGCACCACCAGCGCCGGATCGTACCGGGCGACCACCCCCGCATTCGTGATCAGCACCGCGGGCCCCGCGGCCTCGATCGAGGCCCGCACACCGGCGAGCCCGACCTGCGCGACCCTTGAGAGGTTGGCCCAGTCGCGCGACGATCGGTCGGCGGCGTCGGCCTCCAGGACGATCGACCGCTGCACCCGGTGCTGGGCGCAGAACTCCCGCATCCCCGCGAGCAGGGCTTGTTCCGCGTCGACAACGGTGACATCCTGCGCGGCCAGGCAGTGTTCGGCCCGGGCGAGTCGCCGCGGCGGCACCGACAGCACCAGCCAGCCGCCGTCCACCAGCGAACGGGTGAGCCGGTCATCCGCGGCCAGCACCTCGTCGGAGACCCGGCGCCATCCCATTGTCGTCCAAGTGGCGCCCGCGCCGGTGCTCCAGCGCGGCCTGGTTCCACGGGAGGTGACCAGGGAGGTGAGCCCGGTAACCTCGATGCGGCGGGTCACGTACCGCTTTTTCTCGTCGTCCCAGCACAGCGGCACCCCGGCCGCGTCGAGCAGGGCGTCCAGCTCGGGACGGCTGGGCAGCGCGCCCGCGTGCGGGAACCGCACGATGATCCGCTCGGCCACCTGCTCGGGGGTCAGCTCCGTGCGGCCGTACAGCGCCCCGGCGGCCAGCCGCAGCGCCCGTCCCGCGTCGAGGCCTCGCGGGTAGACCTCCAGGCGCGGCGTCACCGCGGCGTTCTCGGAGGCGATCATGGCGACGTCGAGGAGCCGTTCGGGGAAGATCAGGGAGGGATCGGTGTCGCCGGGGGCGCGGACGGCGCGCAACGTCTCGATGACCCGAGCCGGAGCCGGCAGCGGGTCCGCGCCGGCGAGGTCGTCGGCCGCGTCGCCGAGCCGGGAGGCCCAGTCCAACCGATCGGCGGTGGAGGGCCCGTCCCCGGCGCGCGGGGGGCCGGCGGCGACGAGGATGCCATTGGGCTCTCGGCTGTACACCAGCCGTGGATCGCCGCCCATCTCGGAACCGCCGGAGGCGTCGTGGGTGGTGTCGGCGGCGGTGTCGTCGCCGGGGGAGTCGTCGGCCAGCTCGGCATCGATCGCCGCGCGTACGACGGCCTCGGCGAGCCGGGAGCGCAGCGGTTCCTCCACCGTGCTGCCCTGAAAGTCGAGCAGGGCCGCCGCGCAGTGCCGGGCGGAGGCGACCCCACCGACCGACTCGACGACCTTGACGATGGTGTCCCGCAGCTCTCGCATCCCGTCGAGGGCCAGCCAATGCCGCTCGAACCTGGCCACCGCCTGCCGGACGGTACGTTGCTCGCGGTCAAGGGCCTTGGCCGCGTCGCGCACGCTCGTCCATGCGTTGCCGCCCTGCTCGCCGAGGCCGAGCAGGGCTTCGGCGACGGCCCGGTCGGTCGCGCGGGGGATGAGCCCGGCGGCGACGCGGTCGAGGAGCGTCGGCTCGGTGGGCCGCTCGGCCGGGGACGAGGTGACCTGGCCGGCCAGCCGGTCCAGGTCCGCACGCAACTGCTGGCGGGTCTTCGTACCGATGCCGGGCAGCCAGACGACCTGGGCGGGCGACAGGTCGAGCGCGCCGCCCACCGTATCGATCGACAGCCGCTCGAACACCGACAGCACCGGGGGCGGGACAGACCGGCGGCGCCGATGGGCGTGTCCCGGCTGATGCGCGCGGAGGGCGGCTGCGGGACCACGCTGGCCGGTTCGGCCAGGATCGCGTTCCAGGCGCGGCGTATGTCCTCCGCGGTGTCGAAGCGCTGTCTGACGTCCCGGTGCAGCGCTCGGCGGAAGAACTCGGTGAGACCGGTCGCGTACGACCGGTCGAACAGCTCGGGTTCGATTGCCACGTCGGCGTCGACGAAACTCGGATGCCCGCCATGGGTTCCGTACTCGGGCCGGCGTGTGGTCGCCATCTCGTAGAGCGTCACCGCCGCGGCGTATCGCTCGGCAGCCTGATCCCATCGGCGGCGCTCGCCTCGGCCGAGGAACGGGTCGAGGTACGGGCGGGTGCCGGCTTCGATGGCCTCCAACGGCTCCTTCGCCAGGGAGAAGTCGAACAGGACGAGCTGCCGCTTCTTGCCCCTGCCGCCACGTTCGGCGACGCCGAGGTTGTCCGGCTTGATGTCGCGATGCGCCAGCCCGGAGCGCTGTAGATGCTGGACGATCTCCAGCAGGTCGTCGCCCCACCCCTGGAGCCATTCCGGTTGTAGTCGGCCTCGCTCGCGCAGCTCCTGGGCGAGGGTGCGTTCCCCGGCTGAAGTGATCAGCAGGGCCCGGCGTGGGCCGACGTCGATCACGCCGTCGCTCAGCAGCTGCACGACACCGGGATGCTCGCCGAGGGTGCGCAGCGTCTCGGTCTCGGCGACCAACCGCGGATCCTTGTCTCGGTCCAACGACACCTTGAGAACCGCGCGCCCGCCGTCCCGCTCGACGAGCAGGGCGAGCGCCGTCGAGCCGCGGCCCAGCCGGCCGAGGACCGAAAATCCGCCCTCCAGTTCGGCGCCGGCCTCGGCCTCCAGGGGATCAACGACAACCGGTGCCTCCTCCGCGATGGCGGCCAGCCGTTCCCGAACCAGGTCGAGATCGAGCAAGAACGCGGCCATGTCCCGGGTGCGTTGCTCCGGGTCGGTCTCGGTCGCCCGGGCGACGAGCTCGTTGAGCTCCTCGGAGACGGCATCAACCTGTTCGGCGAGTAACAGTCGGTTGTGTTCGGACAGACGTCGGCTGAGCTCCCCGGATGATGCCGCGGGGGGGTTCCCGGTGAAGATCCGGTAGGCGATGGCGCCGACCCCGAAGACGTCGAGGGTGACCCCCTTCGCCGTGCCCCAGCTCCACTCGGGTGCGAAGTAGGCCGCGGCGGCGTCGTCGGCCAGTTCGACGTAGCCCCCCGTCGACGTGGCCGGGCCGGTAGTGCTCGGTATCCCTGACGTCGATTCGGAGCCGCGGGAGGCCGTCTGCCAGTCCGTGATCTGGAGGGCGAAGCGGTCGGACCGGCGCCGAACCCAGACGCATCGCGGGCTCAGGCCCCGGTGCGTCAGCACCCGCCGGTGGGCGTACGCCATGGTCTCGGCAAGGGCGCGCAGCAGTGCCAACCGATCGTCGAAGGACAGCTCGCGTTCGTGTTCTTGGAGGAAATGGTCCAGCCGGATCAGCTCGGGATCGTAGGGAAAGACGAGTGCGGGGCCCAGATCGTGCTCGACGAAGTCGATCGGCGCCGCGATCCCCGGATAGTCGATGCCGCGTAGTGCGAGGTACTCCCGCTCGGCGGCCCGCACGAGCTGGTCACGCTGGTGCACCGACTCCACACCACTGGCCAGATAGATCCGCACCCGCCGCGGCCGGTCGTCGGGAAACCGCTGGTTGCGGGCGAGGAAGTCCTGCCAGCCGACGCCCTCCTGGAAGGCGGGCAGCTCCAGGCGAAGGCTGCCGACGGTCCGCGCCCGCTGGGACGGGCGGATCCCGGCTTGGTCGACGGCCCGGGCCAGGGCATTGCTGAGCTCGCCGTCCACCCGGCCGGGCTGCCGCGCGAAGTCCAGGAAACTCGGCAGCTGGGTCTGGTCATGCCGTCCGAAGACGTGCGCCCGGCCTTCTGGGACAAGGAGGATCTCCAGCCGCGCGTCGCTCAGGAATACCGCGCCCTCCACCCATGGCACCCGTCGGCCCCGCATCGCCGGCCGGGAAACCAGCAGTGACTTCAGTTTGCGGGCCTTGCGGTTTGCTCCGATGACGGGGTTGTCGACCGGGGCGCGGTGGCTCTGACGCCAGGTGCCCGAGTCTCCCACGAGGACACCGGACCAGGACTTGATCTCCAGCACGACGATGCCCGCCGGCAGGACGAGAAGCAGGTCGACCTCGTTGACGGAACCGTCGGACCCGAGAAACTCGGCGTTCGCCCAGGCCCGGTAGGGATCCCCGGTTGGTAGCTGCGCCTTGAGATAGGACAGGGCCGCACGCTCCCAGGCGTACTCGGACGGTGTGCACTGCGTCCAGCGCTCATCGTCCAATGGGCCCTCCCCCGATGCGAGGCCGGGCCCAGAACCGGACCGGCATAGTCCAAAGATCTTGGATCGTATCTCTGTGGCCGCAGGTGCTTGCAACCAGTGTTGTGGGTAGGCCGTCCCGCGATGGGCTCTCGCGGTGTCGGGGCTGCCCAATCTCGCCGACGCCGCCGGGTGAGGCCACCGCGGCGCGGTGAGATCTGGACCGCGGGCATCGGCGGTCAGCCGGGCAGCGGCACCCGCGTCGGCGCACGTTCTGCGGTCGCGGACCCGCGCGCGACGGCCTCGACCACAGAGCCGTCCACGGTCTCCTGCTCCAGCAGCATCCCGGCGAGGGTGTCGAGGGCGTCGCGATGGGTCGTGAGCAGATCGACCGCCCGCGCCTCGGCCTCGCGCAGCAGCCGGGCGACCTCGGCGTCGATCAGGCGCTGGGTCTGTTCCGAGTACGGTCGGCTGACCAGCTCCTCCCCGCCGAGGTACTGCGGGTTCTGGGTACCGTAGCCGACCGGGCCGACCGCGGCCGACAGGCCGAACTCGCGCACCATGCGGGTGGCCACCTGGGTCGCGCCGGTCAGGTCGGAGGAGGCCCCGGTGGACCCGTGGCCGAAGACGACGAGCTCCGCCGCTCGGCCGCCGAGCCGGACCGCGAGACTGTCGAGCAGGTAGCCCTCGGTATACAGGTGCCGCTCGGCCTCGGGCAGTTGCTCGGTGGCACCGAGGGACATCCCGGCCGGCAGGATCGTCACCTTCGCCACCGGGTCGGCGTGTTCGCAGAACGCCGCCACCAGGGCGTGGCCGGACTCGTGCACTGCGACGGACTTCTTCTCCTCGGGGAGCAGCGCGTTCGAGGCGTCGCGGCGGCCGAGCAGGATCCGGTCCCGCGCGGCGTCGAGGTCCTCGGCGGTGACGACCTCCCGGTCGTCCCGGACCGCGTGGATGGCCGCCTCGTTGACGACGTTCGCCAGGTCCGCCCCGGAGAAGCCGGGGGTGCCGCGGGCGATCCGGTCGAGGTCGGCGTCCGGCGCGAGGGCCTTGCCCCGGGCGTGCACCTTCAGGATCGCCAGGCGTTCGGACTGGGTGGGCAGCGGCACCGTGACCTGGCGGTCGAAGCGGCCGGGCCGCAGCAGCGCCGCGTCCAGGGTCTCCGGCCGGTTCGTGGCGGCCAGCACCACCACCCCGGTGTCCTGCTCGAAGCCGTCCATCTCGGCCAGCAGTTGGTTGAGGGTCTGCTCGCGTTCGTCGTTGCCGCCGATGACGTTCGCCCCCCGGCGCCCGCCGATCGCGTCGATCTCGTCGATGAAGATGATCGACGGTGCCCGCTTGCGGGCCTCGGCGAACAGGTCCCGCACCCGGGAGGCCCCGACGCCGACGAACATCTCGACGAAACCGGAACCGGTGATGGACAGGAACGGGACATCCGCCTCGCCCGCGACCGCCCGGCCGAGCAGCGTTTTGCCGGTACCGGGCGGCCCGACCATCAGCACCCCGCGCGGGCCGTGCGCGCCGACCCGGGTGTAGTGCTCGGGATGGCGCAGGAAGTCGACGACCTCACTGATCTCCTGCTTCGCGCCCTCGTACCCGGCGACGTCGCTGAACCTGGTCGCCGGCCGTTCCGATTCGGTGATCTTCGCCTTCGACCGGCCGAACATGCCGATGCCGCCCAGGCCGCCCATCTTGCGGGCCTGCCGGCCCGACCAGACGAAGAACCCGATGAGCAGCAGCAGCGGCAGGGAGCTCAGCACGACCGACCAGAACGACGTGCCGGCCCGTGTCCCGGTGATCTGCACACCCTTCGCCCGCAGTTGGCCGGTTAGATCACCGGTGTCCAGGGCGGTGGGGATCTGGGAGGTGAAGTCCTTGCCGGTCTTGAGCGTGCCGTCGACGGCGCCGCGGTCGTCGACGGACACCGACCGCACGGCGGCGGCATTCACCCGATCGAGGAACTCGGAGTACGTCAGCGACTCCGGCCGGACGGCGAACAGGCTCGGCCCGATCAGCAGCAGGAACGTGATGAACAGCCCCAGCGGCAGCAGCAGGCGGCGCCAGCCGGGCATCGGCGGCGGCGCCGGCTTGGGTGGGGTGTCCTTCGGTGGCCCGGGACGCGCCTGGGTGGACGGGTGGAGGGTCCCGAGACGGACCGGGGAGATTCCCTGGTTCTCCTGTCGTCCGAAGTTCTCCTGCCGTCAATTCTCCGGCCGTCCGAACATGCCGCTGGTCCTTTTCTACCAGGGCTTCTGCCGGGGCGCGTTCCACCGGAGGCCGATCAGGCCCCGGAACCGGTGCTGATCCGTTCCCGGTACCGGCTCGCCCGGTAGACGCCGAGGATGCGGTGGTCGGCGTAGAAGGACAGCTCCTCGAAGGCGCGGGCGACGGCCGGCTCCTCCGGGCTGCCCTCGATGTCGGCGAGGAACTGGGTGGCGACGAAGCCCCCGCCCACCATGTAGCTCTCCAGACGGGTCATATTGATCCCGTTCGTGGCAAAGCCGCCGAGGGCCTTGTAGAGCGCGGCGGGCCGGTTGTGCACCTTGAAGAAGAACGTCGTGACGATCGGGCCGACACCGACGGCCGCGCGCAGGTTCTCGCCGGACAGAATCAGGAACCGCGTCGTGTTGTGGTCCGCGTCCTCGAGATCGGCCTGGAGGATCTGCAGCCCGTACGCCTCGGCGGCGAGCCGGGAGGCGATCGCGGCCCTGGTCGGATCGCCGGCCTCGGCGATCTCCCGGGCGGCCCCGGCGGTGTCGGCGTGGGCAACCGCCGTCAGACCCAGCGTGCGCAGCGCCTCCCGGCACTGGGCCAGCGCCTGGGGATGGCTGTGCACCGTCTTCACCTCGTCGAGGGTCACCCCGGGCAGGCCGAGCAGCTGGTGACGGATCGGCAGGAAGTACTCGCCGATGATGTGCACCCCGGGGCGGGGGAGCAGATGGTGGATGTCGGCGACCCGACCCGCGGTGGAGTTCTCCACCGGGATCATCGCCAGGTCCACCTCACCCTCCTCCAGCGCGGAGAAGCACTCGTCGAAGGTCTGGTAAGGGACCGCGTCGTAGTCTGGATAGACGTCCCGGCAGGCGATGTGGGAGTTGGCTCCCCGCTCGCCCTGGAACGCGATCCTCTGTCGGGCGGTCATCCATGTCCTCGAATCCGCTGGATCGGTTACCGGCTGGGTCCGTACCGGTGCCGGTGTTGACTCCTCGACCGTACAGTTCCCGGGCGACAGTCCCCGTGCCCGAGAGCGGGCTCAACCGTCGGCGGCGAGCGTGCGCGGCAGCGTCCGTGGTTCCGTCTCGGGCGGGAGCAGGCGGAGGCCGGCATGCAGCAGCACGACGCCGCGGCGGCCGACGAGCACCGGATCAAGCAGGATCTCGGCGATGGCCGGCAGTTCCTCCCCGAGCCGGGCGACGCGGTGCAGCAGGTCGGCCAGGGCGTCGGTGTCGGCGGCGGGCGCCCCGGAGCCGCCGAGCAGCAGCACGCTGCCGCGGATCTCCTGGATGAGCTCGGCCGCGTCCCGGTCGGTCAGCGGCAGCGTGCGGGAGAGCGGGTCGACGAGCAGGTCCGCGACGACCCCGCCCAGGCGCAGTGAGAGCAGCGGACCGACGATGGGATCCTGCCGCAGCTGCACCACGGTCGAGACCCCGGCCGGGGCCATCGGCTGCACGAGCATGTCGCCCGGCCCGACGGCGGCGCGGATGGCCTGCCAGGCCTGCGTGAGCCCGGCCGCATCGTCGACTCCGAGTTGGACGGCGCCGACGTCGAGCCGGCTGCGGAACCGTTCGTCGGCGATTTTCAGCGCCACCGGCCACCCGAACGCCTCCGCCGCGGCGAGGGCCTCGGCCTGGTTGCCGACCCGCCGGCTCGGCCAGGCGTGCAGGCCGACCCCGGCCAGCAGGGTCGCGACGGCGGCATCGGGCAGCCACGCCCCGTCCTTCGGGTAGCGCTCGGCCTCGGCACGGGCGCGGTCCAGGCCGATGCCGGCCAGCACAGGGACGCTGCCCTGGTCCCGGGTCCGCCCGGCGGCATGATCGGCCGCGCGGGACAGCGCGAGCGCGGCCGACTCCGGCGAGGCGTTAGGACGGCACCGACCCCGGGCCCGGGGTACCCGAGCCGTCCCGGACAGCCAGATGGGCAGGGATCCCATCCTGCCCGAGAAAGGAGGCGAGCACCGGCAGGCCGCTCTCGACGGCCACCGCGCGCACCGAGCTCGCCAGCCGGTCGACCTGCGCGTGCGGGGTGACCAGGGTGATGATCGCGTCGACGTCCCCGGAGATCGCGACCGCGCGCAGCGCGGCGTCGAACCGGTCCGGATCGGCCAGCGGCCCGAGATCGACGGGGTTCGTGGCGTGCCGATGGCCGACCAGCGTGGCGAGACCGGCGCAGGTCGACGCGGACAGCGCCGGCACGCCGAGCCCGTAGGTACGGCAGGCGTCGGCGGCGAGCGCCGCGAGCGCGCTGGAGGTCCGGACGATGCCGACCCGCCGGCCGGCCGGCAGCGGTTGGCAGGCCAGCAGTTGGGCCGTGTCGAACAGCTGGCTCAACGTGTCGACGCGGATCACCCCGGCGCTGCTGAACAGGGCGTCGATGTCGCTGTGGGCGGCCTCCCGCCCGCTCTTGAGTGCCACGACCGGCTTGTGCCGGCTGAGCTCGCGGGCGATCCGGGCGAACCGGTGTGGGTTTCCCAGGCTCTGCAGATGCAACATGACCACGCCGGTTCGTGGATCGGAGCGCCAGTACCGCAGCAGGTCGTTGCAGGAGACGTCCGAGCGGTCCCCGATCGAGACGAACGTGGAGATGCCCAGGGCGCGCTGGGAGGCGTCGGTGAGGAACGTGCCCGCGAGCGCCCCGGACTGGGTGAACAGGCCGACCCGGCCGGGCGGGGGGTCGCCGACCGCGAAGGTGGCGTGCAGCCGGACCGTCGGGACGGTGTTGATGACGCCCATCGCGTTCGGCCCGATCAGTCGCATGCCGCCGTCACGGGCGATCCGGATAACGTCCGCGAGCCGGGCCCGTCCCTCGTCACCACCGTCGGCGAAGCCGGCCGCGACCATAATGACGCCGCGTACCCCCTTCTCCGCGCAGGCCCGCATGACCTCGGCGACCCGTGGCGCCGGCACCGCGACGACCACGAGGTCGATCTCGACTGGGACGTCACACAGGTCCCGGTAGGCGTAGACGGATGCCACATGGGTTGCCGCGGCGTTGACCGGATAGACAGAGCCGGTGAACTCGCTGGCGAGCAGCCGGCGGAAGACCTCGTGACCGACCGAGCCCGGCTCGCGGCTCGCCCCCACCACGGCGACCGTGCGCGGGTGGAGCAGCCGGGCGATGCTGCGCGACTCCGCCAGGTTCTCCCGCAACGGATGCCTCCTCGCTGGTTCGTCGCCGGTTCCTCGCCGGTTCCCGTCGGCGGTGGGGAAGACCGCGACGCCGGCGCGACGCCGTCCGGAAGCGAGATTTACTCGTGTCGTCGCGGGTAGGTCCGGGTACGTCCGGACAGCATCAGGCAGTCAGCGAGGTGACCATCATGACCGATCCTGGGACGTCGCGCCTCCCGCGGGACGACGCGAAGCAGCAGCAGCTCGACGCCGTCCGAGTCGGCGACGACGGCGCCCGCATGACCACCGACCAGGGGATCGGTGTCGAATACACCGATGACTCGCTCGCGGCGGGGGAACGCGGTCCGACGCTGCTGGAGGACTTCCACTTCCGGGAGAAGCTCACCCGGTTCGATCACGAGCGCATCCCCGAGCGGGTCGTCCACGCCCGCGGTGCCGGTGCCTACGGGTACTTCGAGGCGTACGAGTCGCTCGCCGACGTGACCCGGGCGCACTTCCTGGGCGAGGCCGGCCGGCGTACCCCGGTGTTCGTACGGTTCTCGACCGTCGGCGGTTCCCGCGGTTCCGCGGACACGGTCCGGGACGTACGCGGATTTGCCGTCAAATTTTATACCGAGGAGGGTAACTTCGATCTCGTCGGTAACAACATGCCGGTATTCTTCATTCAGGACGGTATCAAGTTCCCCGACTTCGTCCATGCGGTGAAGCCGGAGCCGCACAACGAGATCCCGCAGGCATCCTCCGCGCACAACACCCTGTGGGACTTCGTCAGCCTCGTCCCCGAGTCGATGCACATGATGATGTGGCTGATGTCGGACCGGGCACTGCCGCGCAGCTACCGGATGATGCAGGGCTTCGGCGTGCACACCTTCCGGTTCGTCGATGCCGCCGGGCAGGGGACCTTCGTCAAGTTCCACTGGCGGCCGAAGCTCGGCACGCACTCCCTGGTCTGGGACGAGACGCAGAAGATCGCGGGCAAGGATCCCGACTTCAACCGGCGGGACCTGTGGGAGTCGATCGAGAACGGTACGTTCCCGGAGTGGGAACTCGGCGTGCAGCTCGTGCCGGAATCCGACGAGCACGCGTTTGACTTCGATCTTCTCGACGCGACGAAGATCATTCCTGAGGAGCGGGTGCCGGTGCGGCCGGTGGGACGGCTGGTGCTCAACCGCAACCCCGACAATTTCTTCGCCGAGACCGAGCAGGTGGCGTTCTGCGTACAGAACGTCGTCCCCGGCATCGACTTCACGAACGACCCGCTGCTGCAGGCCCGGCTGTTCTCCTACCTGGATACCCAACTGATCCGGCTCGGCGGCCCGAACTTCGCCCAGCTGCCGGTCAACCGGCCGGTCGCGGCGGTGCACAACAACTCCCGCGACGGTTACGGGCAGCATCGCATCCAGCAGAGCCAGGCGTCGTACTTCCCGAACTCGATCAGCGGCGGTTGCCCGGTGCTCTCCGATCCGGCGCACGGCGGGTACGTGCACTACGCCGAGCGGGTCGACGGGAACAAGATCCGTAAGCGGAGCGAGAGCTTCAAGGACTTCTACAGCCAGGCCACCCTGTTCTGGAACAGCATGTCCTCCTGGGAGCGGCGGCACATCGTCGACGCGTTCAGCTTCGAGCTCGGCAAGGTCGACTACACCCAGATCAAGGAGCGTGTCCTGGGACATCTCGCCCAGGTGGACCACGAACTCGCGGCCGGGGTCGCCGAGAACCTCGGGCTGCCGGTGCCACCGGAGAGCACCCCGAACCACGGACGGTCCTCACCCGCGCTGAGCCAGGCCGACCAGCCCAGCGGGGTGGCCACCCGCAGGATCGCGGTGCTCGCGGCGGACGGCGTGGACGAGGTGGCATTGCGTTCGGCCACCGCCGCGCTGCGCGAACAGGGCGCGATCCTGGAGGTTCTCGCGCCGCACGGAGGCATGCTCGCCACGGTGTCCGGCGACGCGCTGCCGGTGGACCGAACGCTGGTGACCATGTCCTCGGTCCTCTACGACGCGGTGTTCGTCGCCCCGGGCGAGCGCGGTGTCACCGCACTGACACACAACGGCGAGGCCGTGCACTACGTCGGCGAGGCGTACAAGCACGCGAAGCCGATCGGCGCGGTCGGCGCAGGGGCGTCGTTGCTCGAGATCGCCTCCTTGCCGGGCGCGCGGGTCGCTGACCAGGGTGACGCGGTGGTGTCCGACCGGGGTGTCGTGACGGTCCGCGACCTTGCGGGGCCGTCCGTGCTCGATGACTTCGGTTCCGCGTTCACCACGGCCGTGGCCGCCCACCGGCACTTCGACCGCGCGCTGGAGGCCGTCGCCGCGTAGGGCCGGGCGCCGTTGTTGCCGATGGTGCCGATGTGCCAGATCGTGACGGTCAAGGCCCGTCAGGTCTTCGAGGAGGCCGGGTTCGCGCGTGATCACGGTGGTCCGCCGGCGTCGTACCGGCGGCGGGCCGAGTCACGCCATGAAGCATCGATGAGGTCTCGGTTCCGTTCCATCCCTGACCGGTCATCTTCTCCAGGGACCGAACCTCGATACGGACCCAGGTTTCTTTATCGCTGGCGAGGCCAATTGAGCGTCGCTTCCGCACCACCGCGGTTCGGTCAAGGCGAACGTCTAGGGACCGCTCGACACGTTTTAAGACATCGTCGTAGAAACCAGACCTGAGATCCAATTTAGCGCGGACTTTCGGCACGATGGGAGCTTTATCTCTCGTCGCTCGGTCGGATTATTGCCCGTCCGGTAGCGCTCTTCGAGCATCACACGGACGGGCAATAGTAGTGAAGACGTGTTAAAGTGCTATCTTGGCGCCCTGCGGACGCCGTATCGGCTGTCAGGCCGTGAACTCTCCATCCGTCACACCATGCACGAACGCCGACCATTCCGCATCGGTAAAGACCAGCGCCGGCCCGGTTCCATTGTCCTTACTGTCCCGTAGGGCGACAAGACCGCCGTCAAGGAACGCAACCTCGACACATTCACCCTTAGCGTTGCTGTAGCTGCTCTTGCGCCACACCGTGCCGGAAAGATCGTGACTGTTCATGGTTCGAGACTCCTAGCTCGATCAATGAGCATCTTGGTGCTCGCGTCCCGCTCTGCCGAAGATTCCCATATCGCGCTGAACGACTCTTCGTATTGCTCTACCTCACGATCTTTCTCTAGATACAACGCTCCGGTGAGTCCCTCCACGTAAACCGTTAGCGGTTCCCCCGCTCGTCCGGTTCCGTTCTCGGGAAACCGAAGAACGACGAACGGACCCGAGGTGACACCCGCGTGTAGGCCGGCGCTGAACGGCATTACCTTGATCGTGACATTAGGCAGTCGGTTTACGTCCGCAATCCGTTCGAGTTGCTGTGCAAGCACCTTCGGGCCGCCAACGGGGCGATGCAGAATCGACTCATTGAGAACAACATTCAGCACCGGGGGATCGGTCGCTCGGATCAGCAACGCCTGCCGGGCCATGCGCACGTGAATTCGCCGGTCTATTTCGTCGTCCTCGACACCGGGGTCTTCCGCTCGGATCAGGGTCCGTGCATACTCCTCTGTCTGGAGGAGACCGGGAACGAGTTCCGGCTGATAGCACCAGAGGCGAGAGGCCGCCTCTTCGAGCCCGATGTACAGGTCGAGTCAGGCCGGGATGACGTCGCCGTAGCTGTGCCACCAGCCGCGCGCCTTCGTCTCCTTCGCGAGCCCCATCAGCGCCTCGGTCAGATCGGTGGGCGCACCGTAGATCCGGCACATGATCTCTACGTCGAAGCTTCGGAGCGAGGTCAGCCCCGACTCGATGCGCCAGATCTTGACCTCGGACCACTCCAAGCGCCGTGCGGCTGCCCGCACGGTCAACCTCGCCTGGTTCCGAAGATCACGCAGGTACCGGCCGAGCGGACGGCGCGGCACGGTCGAGCCCGTCGTCGTGGTGCCCTCTGGCATCGCCCCTCCTTCGGTTTGAGGGTAGTCCATCACCCGAAATGGAAGACTCTGATCGCTATTTCGAATAAATATCAACATTTCTCAGCTTGCAGAATGAGTCTTGCATGTTGAGCTCTCGCGATGTTTGACTTCTGCGTGACAGCAGGCGCGCCGAGAGTGGTCGCCTGGCCCCTACGGCGTTGCAGTCGGCGGACGCTCGCGTCTCTCTGCGTTGCCAAGGCGCTCTTCTCGGCGGCATCCGCCGCGCTCTGCTGTCTGTGGCACGGGGACGGACTCGCGGCGCGGGGGGCTACCCGTCGCAAACCGAAGGGAGAGGGTCCATGGACGAACGCCGGTTCGTGGTGTGGGACGCGGACGGAAGACCGCTCGGCGCATTCCCCGACTTCGACACCGCCCACGAGTGGGCGCACGTGCGGATGCGGCAGGCGCGAACCCGCCTCCCCCTGACCCTCGACGACCGTGTAGCGAAGGTCAGCCGCCGCCTATCCCACGCCCGCTGTGAGCTGGTGGCGTGGGCCGAGTTCGCCGTGCTGCCCGGCTGCGACCCGCCCTCCCTGGGCGCAGGCGTAGACGGCACGGCGCGGCGCCAGCCTGCACAGCGGCCGTGAACGTCACGATCATCGCCTGCTGGGCGGCCACGCACGCGCTGACCGCCGCACGGGGCTCAGCATGACTGGTGACTCATCACCTGTGATCCGGGTGGCCGTGGCGCACTTCCCGCCAACCGCCGTCGCCGTTCCCGCCGTGCGTACGAGCACGGTCCGCACGCTCACGGAATGGTCAGTGGACCCGGACGCCGTCAGCAGTGCCGAACTCGTCGTCTGTGAGTTGGCCTCGAATGCCGTGAAGGCGAGCCGCCTGGAAAACCTGGAAAACGTGGTGGCCATGCGGCTTACCGCGACGAGCAGGAATGTCCTTGTCGAAGTGTGGGACGGCAATGACACCGCTCCCCGGATCAAGATCCCGGACGTGTTCAGCGAGGACGGGCGTGGCTTGTTGATGGTCGACGCGCTGTGTAGCCAATGGTCGTGGTACCGGGTCAAGACCGGCGGAAAAGTCATGTGGGCGGAGATTCCCGGCGGGTTGCGGCCCGCGCCGCCGACGACGGACGCCGAGGGTTGGGCCGGAGCCTATGGCACCGGTCGTCTACCGCACCGACCCGGAGACCTTGCGGCGGGTCGCTGACGAGTTCATCCGGCGTTATCGGCTTCGTCCCCGCGCGGCTTTCCGCCACGCGCACGGCTGGACGCCTGCGGCCCACCTATCCGATATTTACTTTACATCTTGTTCGGCCGTATTACCGGATTTCCTGTCCGTCCGCCCACCGGACAACCCGTAAAGACGGGTGGGTCGACAATGTGGCGCCCAGAGGAGCCAGCGCGACAACCGGGCCCCCGGGCAGCAGATCCACCCCGGCCCCCGCACCTGCTATACCTCCTGCGTGCCGGAAGGCGTGGCCGGCCGCGTTCAGTCCTTCGGGGCACGCCCGGCCGGGTTGGTCCGGACCGTGAACCCGGATCGGGAGAGGATCGGCACGGGACCGAACGGGATGGCCCGGATGGAAACGGGATGGCCCAGATGGGGATGGTGTCGTGCACAGGTTCGAGGACCGCTGGGTGGTTTCCGCCAGTGATCTTGTCGACGTCGTCGAGTGTGGGCATCGCGTCGGGCTTGCGCACGCGCTCGCCGCCGGGCTGGTGACCGGGGAGACGTCGGATGACGGGCCGCGCCGGATCGACCGGGTGCGCCTGACCCCCGCGGACACCACTGCCGTGCGGCACGGCGAGGCGCACGAACGACGCTGGCTGGAGCATCTGCGCCGGTGTTTCGGCGCGGACGGGGTCGTGGCGATCGAGCGGCCCGCCCCCACGCTCGCCGCCCTGGCCCAGGCCCACGAGCGGACCCGCCAGGCGTTGGCCGCCGGGGTTCCCGTCGTCTACCAGGGGGCGCTGTTCGACGGCGCGTTCCAGGGGCGCCCCGACTTCCTCATCGCGGCGCATCTCGACCCGATCACCGGCGTGTCGACCGGGCCCGCGGTCGCGGGCCGCTACGAGCCCTACGACGCCAAGCTCGCCCGGCACGCCAGCCCGGGAGCCGTGCTGCAGCTCGCTGCCTACGCGGCGGCCTTACCGTCGGTGGGCGTACCCGTTCCGCGGTTCATGCATCTGTTGCATCCCGCGTAGCGGGCCACCGCGCCCGCTCCCGCTCCCGCGCCCGGGGTTGTGCGCACGTTCCGGGTCGACGATGTCGTGCCGATGGTCGGGCACGCGCGCAGCCGTCTCGCCGATCGGCTGGCGGTCGCCCCCGTGGTTCCCGAACCATCCTGGGCCGAGCCCCGGTCGGCCTGCGCCACCTGCGCGTTCAGCGCGCACTGCACGCGCGGCCGGGCGGAGGCCCGCGACCTGTCCCTGGTCGCCGGGCTGCGCGGCGACCAGCGACGGGTGCTGCGCGCGGCTGGCATCACCGCGGTGGAGGAGCTCGCCGCGGCCCGCGACGACCAGCGGCCCGCGACGATGTCCCCGGCGACGTTCGCGGGACTGCGTCTTCAGGCGGAACTGCAGGCCGCGCAGGATGCGACGCGGACCGCGGACGACCCGGTCGGGACGGTGACCGTCCGGATGACCGGCCCGGAGGGTCTCGCGGCCCTTCCGGCACCCGATCCCGGTGACATCTACTTCGATATGGAGGGCGATCCGTACGCGCTGGACGCCGCCGGTCTGGAGTACCTGTTCGGCGCGGTCACCTTCGCGGACGGCGAGGTCTTCCGGGCGTTCTGGGCGCATGATCGGGCGGGGGAGCGGCAGGCGTTCGAGCGTTTCGTCGACTGGGCGACGGAGCGGTTGCGCGCGCACCCCGGTGCGCACATCTACCATTACGCGCCCTACGAGCCGAACGCGTTGCGCCGGCTGGCCGCGCGACACGGTACGCGGGAACGGCAGGTCGACGATCTGCTCGCTGGGCACCGGCTGGTGGATCTCTACGCCGTGGTCCGGCGCAGCCTGCGGATCTCCCAGCCGTCCTACTCGATCAAATACCTCGAACCGCTGTTCCTGCCCGGTGCCCGGCAGGCCGAGGTGAAGAACGCCATCGACAGCATCGTGGCGTACGAGAGCTTCCTGGCACACCGCGCCGCCGGGGAGCTCGCCGCGGCCGACCGCGTCCTCGCTCAGATCGCCGACTACAACCGGATCGACTGCGTGTCGACCCACCGACTGCACCGCTGGCTGCTGGGCCTGCGGGAGGCCGACGGCGGCACGCCGCGGATCGACCTCGCCGCCCCGACCTCCACAGCCTCCGGCACCGACCCGGTAGACCCCGCCGACGCCGACGCCGACGCCGACGCCGCGCTCGTCGACACCCTCGTCGCGGCTCTTCCCGACGACCCGGCTGACTGGACGGACGACGAGCGGGCGCGCGCCCTGCTCGCCGCGGCCGTCGGATACCACCGGCGTGAGAACAAGCCCGCCTGGTGGTCGTACTTCGCGGCGCTGACCGCCGATCGCGCCACGCTGGAATCGGCCGACGACTGCGCGGTCCCGGTGAGCTGGACCGTTGTCGAGGACTGGGTCGAACCGGCCGGGCGACGGCGGCGGAGTCGTCGACTGCTGCAGGCCCGCGTCGATCCGGACTGTCCGCATCCCTTCGACCGCGGCGAGGCGGTGCGGCTGCTCTACTCGGGACCGCCCGGGGCCGAGGGCGCTACCACCGACGCGGTCGTCGAGCGGGCCGAGCCGCACACGCTGCTGCTGCGGGAGAGCGTCGCCCCCGACGACGTGGCCCGCAGGCCGCCCCTCGCCGTGCTGCCCGGATCGCCGGTGCGTCCGGAACCCAAGCCGGCGGCGATCCGCGACCTCGCCCGCCGGACCGCCGACGCCCTGCCGGACCTGCCTGCGGACCCCGCGTTGGACCTGCTGCGCCGTCGCCCCCCGCGGCTGATCGGCCGGGGCGACCTGCCGGCGCTCGGCGAGCACGACGGAGACCAGATCGCCGCCGTGCTCGCCGCGGTGAGCGCGCTCGACGGCTCCTATCTGGCCGTGCAGGGGCCGCCTGGGGCGGGCAAGACCTACCTCGCCGGCAAGCTTATCCGCCATCTCGTCGAGCAGGGGCGCACGGTCGGGGTCTGCTCGACCAGTCACAAGGCGATCGAGAACGCGATGCTCGCCGCGACCGGCCAGCCGCCGGCGGACCCGAATCCCGCGGACGCCCGAGCCGCGGATACCGGGGCCGCGGATACCGGGGCCGCCGACGCCCGGGCCGCGGACGCCGTGCCCGCCTGGCGCCCCGCGGTGCCCGCCGCGAAGAAACAGCGGTCCGGGGCGAAGCCGGCTCAGGCGGCTCCGGGCATATTCCCGCCCTGGGACGGTCCGCGGGATCTGCGGGCACTTGCGGCGTGGCGCCGGGAGCACCCCGAGGGCCACCTGGTCGGGGACACCGCCTGGGCGTTCGCGAACCCGGTGCTGCGTGGTGACCCCTTCGACGTTCTGATCATTGACGAGGCGGGGCAGTTCGCGCTCGCGGATACCCTCGCGGTGGCCGGCGCGGCCCGCAACCTCGTGCTCCTCGGCGATCCGCAGCAACTGCCGCAGGTGGTGGCCGGCCTCCATCCGGACGGCGCGGACGCCTCGGCGCTGTCGCATCTGCTCGGCGACGCCGAGGTGATCCCGCCCGAGTTCGGCTACTTCCTCGATCGGACCCGCCGGCTGCACCCGGCCGTATGCGCGCCGGTGTCGGCGCTGGCGTACCGGGGGCTGCTGCACGCGCATCCGGTGGCCGGGACGCGCGCCGTGGCGGGTGTACCGGCCGGGCTATACCTGCACGACGTCGAGCATCACGACAACGGCACCCGGTCGGATGAGGAGGTTGCTGTGATCCGTGACATCGTTCGCCACCTGCTCGGTCGTACCCTCGTCGACGGCGGGCCCCCGCGCCCGCTCCTCGGCAGCGACCTGCTCGTCGTCGCCCCCTACAACCGGCAGGTGCGGGCGGTCGAGCACGCGCTGGGCAAGGCGGGCCTGCCCGGGGTGCGGGTCGGGACGGTGGACCGTTTCCAGGGCCAGGAGGCAGCCGTCGTCATCACCTCGCTCACCACGTCCAGCTCGGCCCAGGCGCCGCGAGGGCTGGACTTCCTGCTCTCCCGCAACCGGCTCAACGTCGCGATCTCCCGGGCACAGGTGGCGGCGGCGCTGGTCATGTCACCGGCGCTGCTCGACAGCTCTCCCCGTTCGGTCGCCGAACTTCAGCTCCTCGCCGGGTTAGCCCGGCTGCGTGCCATGGCCCGAACGGACCCGCTTACTGTGCGCTCCCTGATACATTCCTGACACTTTCCTGGTACGTTGCCGGAACCTGATGGGTGGTAGCGATGAAGCCACGGAGTCCACTACGCGCCCGCGGCCCCCAACTCTCATGCAGATATGTAAAGTCCGTTTCATCGGTATTTGTTTGTGCTTATTGTAAAGCCGGTGCTAGGATTCGCGACGTCTGGGCAGGTTGGGGAAGGGGATGCTCATGACTCTTACACTGGATATTCCTAGCCGTATGCAAACTGTTCTGCCTCGGGCGCTCGCGCGCCTGCGGGCCTCATCGGGTGCACACATTACTTGCGGGGGAATGGTCGCGCTCCATTCCCGCACCCTGACCATCACCAACGTGGACGGGCCGGGGCCGGCCGGGCTGATCGGTGTCGAGATCCCAGCCGGGATGGGCATCGGCGGTCAGGTCGTCAAGCATTGCCGGCCGGTCGTCATCAATGATCGAGCTGCCGCGTGAAGAGCGCTGCGATCCACCGCCGCGGAGATCGACGACACCGGTCTCGGTGCGATCATGGCGGTGCCGGTATGCGAGGACGGCGCGGTGGCCGCGGTACTGTACGCCGCTCTCGAACCGGATCTGTCATTCGATGAGTCGGCTATTCACGCAGCTATGGCGGTGGCCCGGTTGATGGAACGCGAACTCGGTCTCGTCAGTGGGGGGCCGCGGTCGAGGGTGCCGTCCGTACCGGTCCAGGGGCGGGTGCCGGTCCAGGGACGGGTGCCGGTCCAGGGACGGGGCC
>NZ_CDWTMO010000059.1:0-21197 GCF_977946435.1 Frankia sp. CgKIO3
TGCGGAAGACAAGCCTAGACCGCTGGTCCGGCTGCCCGACAAGGTCTGCTGTCATGGGGTGAGCGTGCGGCCCGCCGGGTCCGTCCCGGCGATCGCCGGGGCGCCGCGTCTGGCAGCCTGGCGGTGTGTGGTCACCGTGGGGCGGGCTGCGCTCCATGGGCCGGTCCGTGGGCCGACTCATCGAGTCCACCCCGCCGTCCCGGGCGCGCGACGTCGACTTCCTGCGCCTGGCAAGCGTCTGTGTCGTGGTGCTGTGGCACTGGGCCCTGTCCATCGACCACTTTCGCGGGGGCGTTCTCGTGATGCCCAATCCGATCGCGCGGATACCGTTCGCCTGGCTCGCGACCTGGCTGCTCCAGGTGATGCCGGTGTTCTTCGTCATCGGTGGCTTCGCCCACCTGGCGGCCTGGGACGCGGCCGGTCGCGCCCCCGGGTCTCCGCGCGATGATCCCGCGCTTCCCTGGGGCCCGCGGGCGCGGCGCTTCCTGCGGGGGCGGCTGCGCCGCCTGCTGCCCCCGATGGCGGTGTTCGCCGTTATCTGGGCGGCGGTCGACGCCGTCCTGCTGCTCGCGGTCCCCGACTACCCGGGTCTGCTGCGCTATGGACGGGCCGTGCTGGTGCCGCTGTGGTTTCTCGCGGCGTACCTGGGGGTCATCCTGGCCGTGCCGGTGACCGCGGCGGTCCATCGGCGGTTCGGCTGCCGGTTCATCCTGCTGCTGGGCGCGGCCGTGGCGCTCGTCGACCTGGCGCGGTTCGGCACCGGCAGCACGGTGTTCGGCTATGTCAACACCGGTCTCGTCTGGGTGTTCGCCCACCAGCTCGGGTATTTCTGGCGGGACGGCGCCCTGCGCGGGCCGCGGCGGGCGCTGCTGACGGCGCTCTGCGGGCTGGCGGGTCTGGCCCTGGTGACGACGCTCGACGAGTATCCGCGATCGATGGTCGCCACCGAGGGAACCAGGCTCAGCAACATGTTCCCGACAACCGCTGCGATCGCCGTGCTCGCCGTCTTCCAGCTCGGTCTGATACTGCTCGCCGTACCCGCCCTGAACCGAATGCTGGCCCGGCGCCGGCCGTGGGCGGCGGTCGTCACGGGCAACGCCGTAATCATGACCGTGTTCCTGTGGCACATGACGGCCCTGCTGCTCGCGATGGTCACGATGCGGGCGGTCGGGCTGCCGATGCCCGAAGAACCGACCGCGGCCTGGTGGGCCGGGCGGCCGCTGTGGGTGATCCTGCCCGCACTCTTCCTGGTGCCGTTAATCGTCCTGTTCGGACCGGTGGAGCGCCGGGCCGCGGCCCCGCGTGAACCGGCACGGGCCGGGCCGGACGACTGAGAACCTGAGTTAGCCAGTATTAACCAGGCGGGCACCGGCTGTCCCGGAAGGCGGTAATGTGCCGACCGTGTCCTTCAGCCTCGAAGAACCGCCGCCAGCAGGATCGCGCCGGGAGCGCATCCTCGCCGCCGCGGCCCGGCTGATGGCCGAGCGCGGGTACCACGGGGTGAGCATCAACGACATTGGCCGGGCCGCGGGCGTCTCCGGGCCGGCGTTGTACAAGCATTTCCCGAGTAAGCAGGCGATCCTCGGCGAACTGCTGATCGGCATTAGTGAACGCCTGCTCACCGAGGGCACCCGTCGCGCGGCCGCGGCGCCCAGTCCGGACGGCACGCTGGACGCGCTCGTGCGCTGGCACGTCTCCTTCGCTCTCGACTCACCCGAACTGATCCGCGTTCAGGATCGCGACCTGAGCAGCCTGAACCCGGCCGACGCGCACACCGTGCGCCGGCTGCGACGCGGCTACGTCGAGCTCTGGGCCGCCCAGCGGCGCGCCCGCAGCCCCGAACTCGCCGAGGGCACCGCCCGCGCCGCCGTCCACGCCACCTTCGGCCTGCTGAACTCCACCCCCTACAGCGCGGTGACGATGAGCCGGCCGCAGCTGGCGGACCTGCTGCACCAGCTCGGCCTGGCCGCCCTGCTCGCCGCGGGAACGCGGCACCCGGCACCCGGGCCGGCCACCAGCCACTGATGATCTTTCGCGGGGTGCCGGCAGTGTTCTGGCGAGCCTCGCCACTACAGACCCAGTTCGCGCGCGATCAGCATCTTCTGGACCTCGCTGGTGCCCTCGCCGATCTCCAGGATCTTGGCGTCCCGCCAGTGCCGGGCGACCGGGTATTCGTTCATGAACCCGTAGCCGCCGTGGATCTGCGTGGCCTCGCGGGCATTCGTCACCGCCGCCTCCGAGGAGAACAGCTTCGCCATCGCCGCCTCCTTCTTGACGGGCAGGCCGGCGAGCATCCGGGAAGCCGCGTCGTAGTAGGCGGCACGGGCCACGTACGTCCGCACCTCCATCTCGGCAATCTTGAAGGCGATTGCCTGGTTGCGGCCGATCGGCGCGCCGAATGCCTCCCGCTGCTTCGCGTATTTCACGCTCTCGTCCACGCAGGCCTGCGCCAGCCCGACGGCCAGCGCGGAAATCGCGATCCGGCCCTCGTCCAGGATCTGCAGGAAATTCGCATAGAATTCGTAATGAAGTAATTAATGCAAGCCAATATGCGTCTTCGCAGGTCACGGGCTCGCGAGGACCCCGAAGTGAACAAGTTATTTCATTCCGAATCCATAGCCGCGGCCGCGCGCACCGAGCAGATTCTCCGCAGGAACCCGCACGTCGTCGAAGGCCAGCGGGTGGGTGTCGGAGGCATGCCAGCCGACCTTCGAGTAGGCCGGGCCGGCGGTGAAGCCGGGGATGGGCACCGGCACCAGGATGGACGAGATCTCCTTGCGCCCGGCCGGGGTCCGCCCAGTGACAGCGGTAACGGTGACGAGCCGGGTGATGTCGGTACCCGAGTTGGTGATGAAGGCCTTCGAGCCGTTGATGACCCAGTCGCCGCCGTCGAGCCGGGCGGTGGTGCGGGTGCCGCCAGCGTCGCTGCCCGCCTCTGGTTCGGTCAGCCCGAACGCGGCCAACGCCCGCCCGCTGGCGAGCAACGGCAGCCACTCCTCCCGCTGTGCCGGCGTGCCGAACCGGTAGATCGGCATCGCGCCGAGGCCAACCCCGGCCTCCAGCGTGATCGCCACCGACGAGTCGGCCCGGGCCAGTTCCTCGATGGCCAGGCAGAGGGCGAAGAAGTCGGCGCCCTACCCGCCGTACTCCGCCGGGAACGGCAGACCGAACAGGCCCATGTCGGCCATCTGCGCGACGACCTCGTACGGGAACGTCTTCTCCTCGTCGTGCCGCGCCGCCGCGGCGGCGACCACCTCGCGGGCGAACGCCTCCACGGTCTTGCGCAGGGCTTCCTGCTCCTCGCTGAGCCGGGTGTCAGGCATCGCTGTCCTCCCCGTCGTGGAAGCGGCACCCGCTACCAGGGCATTCAGGTCAGGATCCGGCGGCGGCGGGCCTCCGAGACCGATTCCCCGCGCCGAGCGACCCCGAGCTTGGTGTAGATGCTCTTGAGATACCACTTGACGGTGTTGATGGTCAGGCCGAGGTTACGCGCGATTTCCTTGTTCGACAGTCCGCGGTCCAGCAGACGGAGGATGTCGATCTCGCGGGCGTTGAGCGGTTCTTCGGGAGCGGGGTTCCGCTCGGCCGGGCGGTCGATGATGGGGATCGCTGCCCGTTCCGCGTCCGCGTGGGCCGTGGCGAGCAGCTTGGACAGGTAGTCGGAGGGCACAGTGGGCAACTCCGCCGGCCACCGGCGGCACCGGCTCGCGTCCCGCAACTCGCCAATGATCTTCAGGAGTTCCGGTCCGCCTCCAAGCGGGCCCTGGCGACGACGGCGGGCACGAGGGTGCGCAGCGCGGTGTCGGTGTCGCCGGTCAGCGAGTGCACCACCGCGAGGTCGATACGCGCGGCCGTTTCGGCGTACCGCCAGGCCACGGAGCTGCTCTCCTGGTGCATCTGGGACAGCAGCCGCAGGGCACCGTCGTAGTCGGCCTGGGCGGCCATGACCCGCGCGCGCATCGCGAGCTGGTAGTGGCGGGTGGCCATCGCGATGCCGTCGCCGCCGCGGGCGACGTCGTCGCCGTGGCGGGCGAGCACGTTCTGGGCGCGCCCGAGGTCCCCCCGGGCCAGGTGCAGCCGCAGGCGTTCGTGGTCGACGGCGGCCGACAATCGAGGCAGGACGAGCTGGCTCGCCGCCTCGCTGCCCTCGTCGAGCAGGTGCCAGACGTCCTCGATCTCACCGCGCAGGGTCTTGATGCGGGCCAGCGTGGAGTAGGTGGCGATCATAAGATCGGCGACGCCGCTTTCGGCACCGAGCTCGTGGCACTCCTCCAGCAGCCGCTCGGCAGCATCGGTGTCGCCCCGCTCGTAGTACAAGCCGGCCCAGCAGCGCGCCGGCCAGCCGGGCGGCGTGCGAGCGCGGCCCGGCGGCTTCGCGGGCGAGGGCCACGGCTTCCCGGTACAGACGTTCGGCGGCCACCAGGTCAAGCTGGGCGAACGCCGCGAGCCCGGCGAAGCAGCGCCCGTACACGCCGGCGAAAGGCCCGCGGGTGGTGTCGTGGAAGGCGTTGGCCCACCGCTGCCGCGCCTGCGCGGTGTCGTAGGCGAAGGTGTAGATGTTGGACGACACCGCGACCAGCCACGGCCGGTAGCCGGAGTTCTTCACAATGTAGGGGGCGACCAGGTCAGCGGCGCGGTCGATCCGGTCACCGTAGACGTCGATGCAGGCCTGGACGACATCGGCCTCGCCTAGGATGTCCTTACCGGTGTCGCTGGTATCATCGGGTGCCAGGGCGGCACGCACGTGGTCGAGCGCGACCTGCGCGGGCTGCGCCCGTTGCAGCAGACAGTTGGCCCAGGCGATCGCGATCTGCAGCCGCGGCCGGCCCGGCGGCAGCTTGTTGACCAGGCCGAGCAGGGTGGCCATTCGGCTGTGCTCCACCAGGTGCATGGCCCGCCACTCCACCAGATCCACCGCCCCGGCGTCGTTACCGGCAGCCAGGGCATGGGTGACCGCCTCACCGAGCAGACCATGATCAGCAAACCAGGCCGACGCGGTCCGGTGCAGGGTCACCACCCGATCCGCATGATCACGCTCCAGGCGGCGGCGCAGATAACCCGCGAACAGATGATGATAGCGAAACCATTCCCGGCTGTCACGCAGCGACAGGGTCGCCAGCTGCAACGCGGCGACCCAGCCGTCGGTACTCGACCACAGCCGATGCACGTCCGTGCTGTCGAGATCCAACGCGTTGAGCTCGAGCAGGAAGGCCGCGGACTCCCGATGGTCGAACCGCAGCTGCGTGGCGTCGATCTCCGTCACCTGGTTACGCACCTTCAGCCGGCCCACGGCCGGCGACCGGGTCCGGCTGGTGACGATCAGATGCAGGTTGGCCGGACCCACCTCCAGCAGGAACTCCAACGCGGCAACGGCCTGCGGGGCGTCGATGAGATGCCAGTCGTCGAGCACGACCGCCAACGGCCGCCGATGCTCGGCAACCTGATTGACCAGCTCGGTGAGCACATACCGCTGCGCGTCGTCGGAATGCCCCTCCAGCACCTCGACCAGGTCACCGGCCAGGGTCGGTTCGACCCGGCGCACCGCCTCGATGAGATGGCTGAGGAACCACAGCGCGTCGTTGTCGTCCCGATCGAGACTCAGCCATGCCACCGGCACCCCCTCGGCGCGCAGCACCCGCTGCCACTGCACCGCCAGCGTGGTCTTCCCGAACCCGGCCGGCGCGTAGATCAAAGCCAGCCGCCGGGCCCGGCCGTCCCGCAACACGTCGAGGAGCCGGTCCCGGCCGACCAGCTGGGTGTCATAGGTGGGTGCCTGAAACTTCGTGGACACGGCCAACGTGGGACGTGCCTTGGTGTCCATCCAGCTCGCCTCGCTTCCGAGGGCTCCCCGCCCGGCTCCCCTGCCACGCGTTCGTGACGATACTCACAGGCCCTCGAGCTGATTTTCGCACTGGCCGCCCAGGCCGCAATACTTTGGGCGTCACCAACCGGGCCAGCCGGCCCGCAGCGCCTTCTTGTCCAGCTTGCCGTACACGGTGGTCGGCAAGGCCTCGACGACCCGCACGGCCTTGGGCTGCTTGTACCGGGCAAGCTCTACCCGGCAGTGCGCCAGCAGCTTGGCCTCGTCGAACGCACCGGTATCGTCGGGCACGACGAACGCCACGACCGCCTCACCCCAGTCCGGATGCGGCACCCCGACGACCGCGACCTGCCCAACCCCCGGACAGGCCGCCGCCGCGTTCTCCACCTCCGTGCTGTACACGTTCATCCCACCGGTGACGATCATATCGTTCTTGCGGTCCAGCAGATAGACGTACCCCTCGGCATCCATCCGCCCGATATCCCCGGTGTGCAACCACCCGTCCCGCAACGCCTTGGCGGTCTGCTCGGGCCGGCCCCGATACCCCACCATCGTGTACGGCGTGGCGGCGACGATCTCCCCGACCTGACCGCGGGGCAGCTCCCGGCCAGCCTCGTCGACCACCTTGACCGCGGCCATGACGACCGGCTGACCACAACTGGCCAGCCGATGCTCCCCGTCAGGATCAAGACGATGATCCTCACGGCGAAGACGGGTGATGAAGTTCGGCGCCTCCGACTGCCCGTACAGCTGCATGAACACCGGGCCGAGCACCTCCAGGCCCTGCTCCAGCCGCTCCCGGGTGATCGGCGCGGCACCGTACAGGATGGTCCGCAGCGAGCTGAGATCCAACACGCGGCCCGCCGCCCGGTCGAGCACCCGGTAGATCATGGTAGGCACCATGAACGTGAAGGTCACCCGGTCGGCGGTGATCCGCTCAAGCACCAGCTCCGGGGCGAACCTGGTCTCCAGGAAGTGCCGGGCTCCCTTGAGCATCCCGGCCTGCAGCAGGAAACCCGCGCTGTGCGGCAGCGGCGATATCACCAGCAGCACCTCGTCGTCGAGCAGCCCCATCTCCATCATATGCGAGAACAGATTGAGCGCGAGATTCCGCTGGGTGTGCATCACCCCCTTGGGCAGACCGGTCGTACCCCCGGTATAGACGATCAACCCCGGGTCGGTGGGTGCCGGGGCGACCTCCGGCACGGTGGTCGGCTGCCCGGCCAGCGCGTCGCGCCACGCCACCACCCCGCCCGGGCAGTCGTCCGGGTCGGCGACGGCGATGACCGTCTCCAACAGGGACGGCGCGGAGTGCAGCGCCGCCGGGAGCATCCCCGCATCGGCGAGGACGACCCGGGCCTCACTGTCCCGCAGGATGTAGTCGATCTCGCTGGCCGACAGCATGTCGTTGAGCGCCACCTTGACCGCACCACACCGCAGGATCGCCTGATCAGCGACGATGTACTCGGGCCGGTTGGACATCATCAACGCCACCGACACCCCCGGCCCCACCCCCGCCGCGCGCAGCCGGTGCGCGAGCTGGTTCGCCGCGGCCACGATCTCGCCGTACCCGTAGGTCCGCCCCTGGTAGTGCAGGGCGGGACGCGCACCGAACCGGTCCAACGCGTCGACGAACACCGCTTTCAGGGTCAGGTCACTTTTCCCGGTGAAATCACTCATCGCACACGCTCCAGGACACTCGCATAGTTGGCGACCGCCAGGCCACCCATGTTGAACACCCCGGTGACGGTGGCCCCGGGGATCTGCATCGCCCCGGCGTTACCTGGTGAGCTGCAGGACCGCCATCACATGCTGAAGACGGCCAACCGGGGTATGACCCCAGCCCACGATCTCCACGTCGTCCACGCCGAATCCCTTCAGTGCCGGCCAGCGGCCAGGGCGGTGAGCCTGGTCAGCACGATTTCCGGGGAGGCCTCGGTGGGGATCTCACCGAACCGGAACCCACGCTTGGCGGCGGCGTCGACCAGCCGGGCGGCCTCGCTCGTATCGTTCCACACCTCCGCTGGCAGTCCCCCGCCGTAGCGCCGGTCGTCGGGCAGGACGTCGGCTGGCAGGTGCGGCAGGAGCAGCAGGTCACCGGGCAGCTTGGGGTCGAGCTGGTCGGGGCCGGTCACGCCGTTCAGTCGGACCGCGGTGATCCAGCCGTAGTGCCCGGCCGCGGCCAGCAGACTCGACCAGGCGTCGGTCTCGTCCTCATCCGGCCCGCCCGCCGTGTCACAGGTGATCTGCAGCCCCCGGACCGGCCGGTCCGCCACCGAGCGGATCACCTCCAGCAGGCCGGTCGCGACGTCGTCGAGCGCGTCGAAGTCGACCTCCGCACCGGGTGCGAGCAGCCTGCGCGGTGACGGGCAGTCCAGCACCAGGTCGACACGATCGCCGAACTGGTGCAGCAGCGCGTCGAGAGTGTCGGCCAGCACGCGGCACGGCGCCGGCAGCTCCAACGCCGTACAAACGGCAGCGGCCTCACTACCACCGGCGAGGTAGCGGGAGAACGGACCTGAGACGTTGACACCGTACACATCGGACCGCAGTAACCGGTGTGCCTGTGCACTCGCCGCGACCAGCGTGGCCGGGTCGTCATACCAGCGCTCGGGGGCGCCGGCGAAGACCCTCCACACGTACCGGTCGCAGTCCAGCCAGGTCGTCGCAGTCCAGCCAGGTCAGGGTGTCACGCTTGGCGTGGATCCAGGCGTCCGCAGCGTTCATCGTTCTCCCGCCGTCCTCATCAGTCCCGCAGCATCAGCCCTGCACCGTCAGCCCTGCAGCTCCGCCAGCTTAGCCTCCAGCTGCGCGATCCGCACGTCCTTCGGGTCGGGCATCATCACCGGCACGATCGCGTCCGCGGGGCAGGTGTCCTGCGGAGTGCCGCGGAACAGCACCTGCGGATCGCCCCAGGAGCCGAAGAACGGCACGTCGGCCGGAGGCGTCTCGGCCTCCCACTCCTGGACGAACTCCGCGTACGGCTTGCCCCGCCGCAGCCGAGCCGCCCGCTCGGCCTCCCGGGCCGCCGTGGTGCCCTCGGCGTCCACCGCGGCGGTGTCGGGGTTGAGCACCACGTGGTAGATGCCGCGGACGGTGTCCATGGGCACCAGGCCGTCGCGGTAGTCGGCAGCCACCAGCTCGGGATCGCGTTCGAGCACGTCCCCGTAGCCACCGCCGGTGCCCTGGGTGAGCATGTACAGCTCGCCGCGCTCGGCGAGCTCGAACTGCATGCCCATGTGATGCGTCGAGTAGGTCGCGTCCGGGAACGGGCGCTCGTTCATCAGTTCCTCGACGGTGTAGCGCAGCAGTTCGCGCTGGTTGTCCATCACCTTGAAGATGTCGACATTCTTGATCTTGTACAGCGGGTAGGTGCCGGGGCCGTAGCCGCCGAAGATGCCGTGCGAGCTGGGGAACTTCGAGCCGATGCTGCACGCCATGAAGCCCCACATGGCGCTGTCCTTGACGGTGGCGATCTGCTGGTAGCCCTGGCCGCCGCGGAACTTGCCGAAGCCCTGGTTGTCCCGCATCACCCTGTTCGGCACTATCTTGAGAATCGGGACTTCTTCCTCGATGAGCTCCTGCTCCCCGATGTCGGCCATGGGCGCGAAGATCGGGGCGACCGCGTGCTCGCCGTCCCGGTTGGACCGCGCAGCCCCGCCCATGCCGTTGAGGTCGGCACACACGTTGCCCACCAGCTCGCCGTGCTGGGTGACGCCACCGTAGATGAACGTGACGATCATGTTGAACCAGCCGGCGATGACGTCCGTAGAGCGTTCACCCGCACTGTAGAGGAGCTTCGGCGTCGCCAGCTTGGCCGCGGTGAAGGAGGGGAAGAACGTCATCATGCTCTGCGCGTTCGGCGCCTCCGGCGAACAGTTCAGCGCCGACCGCGGGTCGGTGAGAACGGTCATCGGCTCGAACACCGCCTGGTTTCGCGGCAGGTCCGGCCACACGAAGGTCAGGAACTCCTGGGCCAGCATGCCCTTCATCGACGAGAGGATCGTGTTGTTGGCTCGGTTCAGGAATTCCGGCGACGAGCCCCGGAAGTCCAGGATCAGCTCGTCGTCCTTCTTGGTCATCGCCAGTCTGATCTTGACCAGACAGTTCTCGCGCAGCGTCCCGTCCGCGAAGACGTTCTGCCGCACGGTGCCCTCCGGCCACGACCTCAGCCGGCGGCGGACCTCGTCGGCGGTGTCGGTCAGGGTGCGCCGCAGCGTGGCGATGACCGCGTCGACACCGTACTCGGCGATGGTGTCGTGGATCCGGTCCCTTGTCCGCATCGCCGCGTACAGCTTGGCCTTCATGCCCTCCAGCTGCAGCTTCGGCTCGCGCACCGAGTTCTGCAGGAAGGTCATGAGGTCACGGCAGAACGTGTAGTTCTCACCGACCTTGATCGGCGAGATCTTCAATCCCTCGTCGAACGGGGATTCCGCCGCCGAGGGCATACCACCGGGTTCGATGGCGCCGTTCTCCCCCTCGTGGCAGACCGCGCCGGCGAAGCAGATCAGCTGCCCCTCGTGGAAAACCGGGATGAGGATGCTCTGGTCGGTGTTGTGGACGTTGCCGTAGCGGGCGTCGTTGTGCATGAAGACATCGCCCTCACGGACCCCGACCGTCGGCTCATCCACCCAGTACTTGACAATGAACTTGACCGGGTGCTGCGTGAGCACCGAGAACAGCAGCACACCACCCATGCTGGACAGGGCGAGGTCGCCCGAGGCCGTCCACACCCCGGAGATCAGATCACCCCACTTCGCGCCCGGCGCCGCGCCCATCTGCTCGACCATGTCGAAGGACTCGTTACACGCGGTCTGCAGCTTGTGCCGCACCAGGTTGATCTGCTCGGGATCGGTGAACCGCGCGAGCGCCTCCGTTTCGCGGGGCGACTCCGGGGCGAGATGGTGGCTTTGCATGATCTCGGGGTCAGGCCCGAGGAACAGGACGTTTTCTTCGAGGAACTTCTCGACGAGCGACTTGCCGTCAGCGTGGTCGGGCTGGCTCATGAATCTACACCTTCTGGTAAGACGTGCCTGGCGGGCGAGGGCGAGCGGCTTCCCAGGCCTGGCACAGGCTACACGAAACGGACGAGGGGTTGATGACGCCGACTTTGCTGGTTTCCATCAGCCCGACAACGCGTTCTGCTCAGTACAAGAACTTTCCATCAATACGCGCTAGCCGGCCAGCTACGCCATCGGGATGAAACCTCCTGAGCGGGGAGCCCGCTCAGATGGTCCGAATGAGCACCGCGGAGCCGGTGCGGCCGATGGTCAGCTGCCATCCGGGTTCGGCGAGGTAGGTCGTGCTCGGGGTTTCGATCAGGGCGGGGCCCTCGATGACGTGGCCTTCTTCGAGGTCGGCGAAGTCGTAAACGGCGGTCTTGACCGCGCCGTCGATGCCCGGGTAGTGGCATTCCCGCCACCGGGCGGGGTTCGACGCGGGGCGCGGCTCGGCCTGGGTGGGCTGCAGGTCGAACTTGTCGCGTTCGACGTAGCTGACCACGCGGATGACGTTGATGCACACACCGGCCTCGGGTTCCTGGCTGCCTTCGCCGTACCGCTTGGCGTAGATGCTGCTGAACAGGTCCAGCAGTTTGATCACGTCGCGGTGTGAGGTGAGCCGGTCGAACGGCGACACGACCCCGATCTGGGCGAGCTGTTTGCCGTAGCGCATGTCCAGCTCCACCCGCGAGCGGATGTTGGCGGGGTCGGCGCCCTGGCGGAGGAGGTCGTCGCGGCCCTTCGCGGCGAGTTCCGTCACCGTGTCGTTGAAGATCTGGAAGTCGTCCAACATCTTGCGGGTGGTGGCGTCGTAGACCATCAGGTACAGCGAGTACTCGTGGATGTGCAGCTGGTTCATATTGCCGGCGCCCAGCGCGGAGAACACCGAGCTGAACGGCGGGATCAGCACATTCTGGATACCAAGCGTGTTGGCGTATCCGCAGGCATGCAGCGGACCACCGCCGCCGCAGCTGAGCGCGACGAAGTTCTTCGGGTTATAGCCCTTGACCGCGACCTCCTTGAAGATCGCGTTGGCCATGTTGCTGTCCACCTTGCGCTTGATCGCCTTCGCCGCCTCGATCAGGCTCAGTCCGGTGGGCTTGCAGATGTGCTCCTCGATGGCCCGCTGCGCCCGGCGCAGGCTGAGCTTGATCGTGCCACCGGCGTAGTTGTCCGCGTCGAGGTAGCCCAGCACCAGGTTCGCGTCCGTGGTGGTCGGGAACCGCCCGCCCCGGCCGTAGCAGGCCGGGCCCGGGTCAGAACCGGCGCTTTCCGGGCCGACCTCGATGGCCTCCCACAGGCGGTCGTAGCGGGCGATGGAGCCACCGCCGGCGCCGAGGGGGTGTGCAGGTAGGTCATCGGGGTGGAGACGAGCCAGCGGTCGATGACCGGGTTGAAGTCGTAGAACTTCACCCCGTCGGAGGTGACCAGGCCGATGTCGAAGCTGGTGCCGCCCATGTCGGTGGCGATGACGTTGGGCTGGTGGTAGGTCTTCGACAGGTAGTTGGTGGCCTCCAGCCCGGCGACCGGTCCGGAGTGGATGGTCTGCAGCGAGGAGGTCGAGTTCAGCTGGGCCATGCCGCTGGTGTTGTGCACCAGCAGCATCGGCTTGGTGTAGCCGTTGCGGCGCAGCTCGATCTCCAGCGACGCCAGCCCGTGGTACATCTGGCTGTGCAGGTAGGCGTCGATGACCGCCGACATGGTCCGGGCGTACTCACCCTTGCGGCCGGTTACCCGGTGCGACAGCACGATCGGGATCGCCCCCAGCATATGCGTGGGGTACTCGTCGAGGATGATCCGCTCGACTTCCTTCTCGTGGGCCGGGTTGATCACCGCGTTGACCAGCGCGACCACGAACGCCTGCGCGCCCTCGTCCACCAGCTTGCGCACCTGGCGGCGCACGTCGTCCTCGTCGATGGACAGCACCGCCGTGCCGCCGTAGTCGATGCGTTCCTGCACTCCGGCGATCCGGGTCACCGGCACCAGCGACACCGGCCGGTCCGCGGCGGGCAGGTCGGACTGCTGGGCCTCGGTCAGCCCATCGCCGTAGCCACGGGCCCGCATCAGCGGCACGGTCGATTCGAAACCGGCGGTGGTGAGGATGCCGACCGCCGGACCGCTGCGTTCGATGAGCGCGTTCGTCCCGAGAGTCGTGGCGTAACGCACCGCGTCGACGGTCGAAAGCACCGTCTGCACATCCAGGCCGGCCTGGGCGCTGGCCTTTGCCAGGGCATCCATGAACCCGGAGGCGAGGTTGTGGTGCGTGGTCAGCGACTTCGCCTCGATGTAGGCGTCGTCGTAGACAAGAAAGCAGTCGGTGAACGTACCACCGATGTCAACGCTTACCTGCCGCATGTCCCTAGCCCTCCACCGCGCTGAGGTGACGACGCTTCAACGCGTCGATATCGAGTTCGAGGTCGTGTGTCAGCGGATGACCAGGCGGCAGGTACTCGTTCTCCACCTGCGTCCCGCAACCCGGGCAGTAGAACTCGACGATCCGGCACCAGGCCGGGTCGGGGGCGTGGGTGAACTCGTAGCTCTCGTCCAGGATCGGCTGGTGAATCTCCCGCGGGTCACCGTTGTAGACCAGCAGCCCGGCCTTGTAGTTCTCGCGGGCGTTCGCGATGTCCTGCCCGCACACCCGGCAGGTCCATCGCTCGGTCGCCAGATTAATCGCGAGATACTCGGTGATGTTCACGGTGGACTGCTGCTCGCTCACTGCTGGGCCTCCAGGATCAGGTCAGAGTTGCTGCTCACCCGGAACCCCCACCCGGGCTCGATCAGACAGGTCAGATAGTCACCCGCGACCAGCGCCGGCCCCGCGGCTCCCTGCCCCGGCCCCAGATTCTCCGGACGGTAGACCGCAATCTCCTGCTCGTTACCGTCAGCGAAATGGATACGACGCGATCCGTCCGCGGCCGCCGGCTGCACCGTGGCGTGTTCGTCGGCCACGAGCTCGAAGGTCGGCAGCGGATACCAGGCCCGCACCACCAGCTGATCGGCCTGCCCGGGAGACGACCCGTCGGTCCACGTCTCGTCCCGCAACACGCCGTCGACGATGAATCGACCGCGGGTCTCGACAGTGCATTCGTCGATGGACACGCCTTCACCGAACATGTCACGCCGCGCGCGGGTCAGCAGATCGTCCCGGGCCGCCTTCACCTCGACGTCGACGCCCGGCATCGGCACGCTAGTACTCGTGCGCCAACCCGCTGAAACCGATACCGAACGCGCTGAACACCGCCGACAGATGCGGCACGATCACCCGCGCGATCCCCGCCGCCCGCGCGATCCCCGAGGCAAGCACCGGACCGGCGCCACCGAAGGCCAGCAGCGTGGCCTCACCCGGCTCACGACCCGCCGCGGAGATCATCTCCTTGACCGCGGCCCCCGCCTGCTCCTCGAACACCCGCAACACCGCGAGCGCCGCGGCCTGCGCCGACAACGACAGCGGCTCCCCAACATGGGTCAGCAACGCCCGCTCCGCCCGGGCCGGGTTCAACTTCAGATCCCCACCCAGATAGTTGTCCGGGTCCAACACCCCGGCAAGCAGCAGGGCATCGGTCACCGTCGCATCGGTGCCACCACGGCCGAAAGACGCCGGGCCGGGCGCGGCACCCACACTGTGCGGACCGATCTGAATCTGACCGTCGACGACCTGGCCTACCGAACTGCCACCCAGCCCGACACTGCTCAGGTCCGGAATCGGCAGCGAGGTCTGCGCCGAATCGACCCGGCCGTGCGCGTGCACCGTCAGGGCCTTGTCCACCACGACCGACACGTCGGTCGTGGTGCCACCCACGTCCACCCCGACCAGCACGTCCGCGTCATAGAGCGAGGCGTAGGCGACGCTGCCCTCCAGCCCACCCCGCGGCCCGGAACCCCACGTCTTCAACGCCGTGGTCTTGGCCACCCGGGCCGAGTCCCCGTCATTCCGGAAGATCAGCAGCGGGCGGGCCAGCCCGTTCTCCCGGCACGCCTTCTCCGCGCCGTAGAGGAAGTGCTCCATCCCCGGGTGCAGGTAGGAGTTCAGCACCGCGGTCAGCACCCGCCGCGCGTCGTCGACGTCGTGCACAAGCTCATGCGACAGGGTGAACGGGACCGCGCCCAGCAGATGCCGCGGGTACCGCTCCAACAACAGATTCTTGATCGCCTGCTCCGCCGCCACGCTCCGCAGCGCAATCACGATCCGCGAGGTACTCGTCGCCAACAGTTCGTTGATCGCCGTCGTGAACTCCGCCAAGCCCACCGACCCGTCGGCGCCCACCGCGATCCCGACCGGGGGATGCGGCACCAGGGCCTGCCACAGCGAGGCGTCGACCAGCCTCACAATGCCATAGACATCCTCCTCCGCACCGCTGTCGACCAGCAGGGCGACCGGTGCGCCCTTCCGCTCGACCACGGCGTTCGTACCCGACGTCGTCGAATAGCGCAGATACTCCGTCTCGCGCAACAGACGAGCGGTGTCCTCCTCGCCATACAGCCGGTCGGACACCGTCCGCAGCCCATCGACGAAACACTGCGTTAAATCGTGCGGGGTCGTCGGCGTCTTCGCATGCACGATGCGTTCACCATCCGTCACACACACATCGGTGAACGTGCCACCGTTGTCGATATTGACCAGGATTCCCATCGGCCCTCCGCTGCATCGTTGCGTGAAGTGGGTCACAACTTTGCAGCCGGCGAAGGGTGGTTGCACCACTCCTAAGGGTGGCTGGGAGATGGAAATCGGGTGGTTAAACGCAATACTGTTGATCCAAGGCCACGTCGGCCTCGCCGGTAGGCCTATCTAGTAGTTTCACGAATACCATAGGTTACACCCAAGGGCTATTCTCCTGGTTGATCGGGTGCGGGATCCGGCGTGTCGAGGCCGGGCGTTCCCCACAGGGGAAACCAGCGGGACAGGTCCGGTTCGATCGGGAGCTCACCCGCCAGCACCTCCCGTACCTCCAGCTCGGCCGGATTGTCCCGGCGCTGGTCACCGGCCGGCACGAACGGGTACCAGGTGCCGCGTTTGTAAAGGTAGATCAGCCCCATCTGCCGGCTGCCGTCGGTGAACCCGACGACGGTGCACAGCAGCGCCGGGCCGAAACCGGCGTCGCGCACCGCGGCATTCGCCGCGTGCAGGTCGGTGACCAGGCCAGCGAGGTCCTGCTCGCCGTCCTGCTCGCCGGTCCGTCGCAGCAGCCAGCTGTACCCGAAGCTGTCCGTGCGCCGCTCGTACCGGCCGCCGTCCAGGCTCAGCAGCCGGTCGATCTCCTGCGCTACCCCGGTGAACGCGCCGCCGGACGCGGGTTTGACGCAGACCGCCCCGGCCCCGGTCGGCCGCCATGAGCTGGCGGCCTGCAGGGTGACGGCGGCGGCCGGGAGCGTGAACAGCCGGTCGAGGTCCGGCGGGGCGGGCCGGGTCCGACCGAGAAGCACGTCGAGGATCCGCATGGTCCGGCCTACTTTCTACCCGGGTCACCGAACTACCCGGGCTCACCGGGCTGGGCGGCCAGCCGGGCAAGCTGGGCCAGGCGGGCATCCAGCGGCGGGTGGGTCGAGAACAACGAGGACAGGCTGACGCCGTTCGCCAGCGCAGGGGCGAAGAAGAAGGCGTTGAACGGTTCGGCGGCCCGCAGGTCGCGGGTCGGGATCCGGGAGATCTCGCCGGTGACCTTGGTGAGCGCGGCGGCGAGCGCGGCCGGCTGGCCGGTGAGGATCCGCCCCGGACCGGTCGGCGGCGAGCTCCCGGTACCGCGACAGCGCCCTGGTCAGCAGGGACGACAGCGCGTAGACGGCGGCGGAGACGACCACCACGACGAACACGACGAGGGCGCCGCTGTCCTCATCATCGCCGTCGCCGCCGCCGTCATAGCCGTCGGACCAACCGAAGCCGCCGGCCATCCCGGAGTAGAGACCGAATCGGGTGACCAGACCGGCGAGCACCCCGAGAAACGACGCGACGGTCATGACGGCCACGTCCCGGTGCGCGACGTGGGACAGCACCCCCTCCATCTCGTCGGCCTCCAGCCTGCGCAGCAGCCCGGTCGTCACGCAGACGACGGCGCGTTTCGGGGTCCGGCCGGTGGCGAACGCGTTCGGCAGGTCGGTGCCCACGACCGCCACCGCGGGCTTCGGCAGGTCGGACAGCGCGCAGAGCCGGTCCACGACGCCGTGCAGCCGCGGCTCCTGCGCCGGGCTGACGATGCGCCCACCGGTCGCGTACAGCGCGAGGCGGTCCGAGAACCAGTACTGGGCGGCGAGCAGCCCGCCGGCGATCAGGACAACCAGGACCGGTGACACCCCGACAGCGATCAGGACGGCGATGAAGGCGGCAATGAAGGCGACGTAGACCAGCCCGAGCAGGAAGACGGTCAGCACCATCCGGGCCGACAGTCCCTGGTCCGGGGCGAACCTCCGCGGCGCACGCGTCACCATCATCATCGTCACCTCACCATCGTCACCTCGTCGGCCGGGGCTCAGCCGCCGGGAATCAGGCCTTCCTCGCCGAGCAGCCCGCGGACCTCCGCCAGCCCGGTGCCGGCGCGCGGCAGCACCAGCTCCGATGGCTCCAGCCGGTCCACCGGCACCACGCGGCCGCGCGTCCGGACCCGTTCGAGCAGCCTCGTCAAGGCTTCCTGGAACGCCGGCTCGTCCCCGGCCTCGACGGCCGCCAGCAGCACGTCATCCAGCTCGTTGAGGGCCTCCAGGTCGGTGGCGGGCAGGTCGAACTGGCCCTCACCCAGAATGCGCACGATCACGGCTGCTCCTTCGGTCGAGCGGCGTCGGCCGGCTGGCGGCCGCCGATCGCCCGCGCGGGCATGGCGCTTTTGATCTAGGCCAGATCCCGATCGATGTCGGCGGTCACGGACAGCCGGTCCAGCTCGGCCTGGATGTCGTCGCGCGGGCCACCGGCCGCCGTCTCCAAGGCTCCGGAGGCGAGTAGTTCGTCGATCGCGCCGGCCCTGGCCTGCATCTGCTCGGCTCTGTCCTCGGCCCGCTGGATTGCCAGGCCGACGTCGCCTATCTCCTCGGAGACCCCCGCCAGCGCCTCGCCGATCTTCGTCTGCGCCTCCGCCGCAGTGTACGTCGCCTTCACCGTCTCCTTCCTGGTCCGGAACGCCTCGAGCTGGGCCGCCAACCGCTGCGCCGTCAGCGTCAACCGGTCCTCCTCCGCCCGCAGCGATGCATGTTGCTCCCGCAGCTCCTCCAGCTGCGCGGCCACCCCGGCCCGGCGGCCGAGGGCCTCCCTGGCCAGGTCGTCGCGGCCCGCGGCGACCGCCTGGCGGGCCTGCCCGGACAGCCGCTCGGCGGACGCCCGTAGCTGTTCGACCTGGAGCTCCAGCCGCTTCCGGCTGGTAGCGACGTCCGCTACCCCGCGGCGGACCTGCGCCAGCAGCTCGAGCTGCCGGGCGTAGGAATAGTCGAGAACCTCACGCGGATCCTCGGCGCGGTCCAACATCCTGCTGGCCTTGGCCCGGAACACCAACGCCAGCCGCCTGCTCAGGCTCATCGACGCCTTCCCTCTCCCGATCCCGTCGGTCCCTCTCCGATCCCGCCGGTCAGCCGACGGTCAGCCGCTGGCCTGTGCTGGGGGAATGCCCCCGGCGCCGCCGTCCACACGACCGGCGATGGTCTGATCCGTCCCGGGCCTGTTCGCCGCCCGGCTACGGCACCGCTGGCCGGCTACGGCAAGTTACTCGCGCGCTCCTACGGTCTCGGGGCCTACCGACCGGTGCACCAATTCGTCGTGGACGCCTGTGCCGCGCAGCATCCTGGCGGCACAACTCGCCGCGAAGTCCAGGCAGTCGCGCTGTGCCTGATGCCGCGCTGTGCCTGTTCGTCGAGGACGGTGTTGACCCGCAGGCCGGCCCCATGCTGCGCAAACGGATGATGGCGTACCGTCCGGACTTCCGCTGGCTCGAACCCCCGCCGCGGCATGGTCTGGTCACCGCCTGCCGGAAGTGCCGCCGTGCCCCCAGCGCCTCCCGCGTCCGGGGTACCCGGGGTACGGCCGGTCTACCAGCAGTCGGGAGGGTGACGTCGGCTTGCCCCGAGCACGGGGCGGTCCGGCGGCCGGCCGAGGGCCCGGGGTCTGATCCGTCGGGGTCGGAGGAGCGACGCCAGGGCCCGGTCTAATCCGGGGCCTCCAGCATCGGCAGATGGCCGCCCGGGATCTCGACGGGCTCGACGCCGAGCGACGTCCTCGCCCCGGCCCGCTCGGACTCGATGTCGAACAGCTCGTCACCGGTGGCACAGACGATCATGGTGGGGATGGCAGCGCGGGTACAGCACCGCGATCGCCGTCCGTGGATCCCAGGCGCTGGTGCCGTCGGGGCGCGTCGGCGGCCCCCATCGAATGCCCGACGACCACGATCGATCCGGCGGTCCCGGGAATCCCGGTGGTCCCGGGAGCCCCTGGTCCGGCGGCCACGATGGCCGCATCGAGGGCGGCGAGCGCCGGGCGGATGCGTTCCTCGTACGTCGTGGCCGGGTTGTGCAACGACAGGTCCGGTGCCACCACCCGATGTCCCCGCGCCCGCAGTTCCGCTCCGAGGGGCTCCCAGCACGTGGCGTCGTGCCAGGCTCCGTGCAGCAGGCAGAACAGAGCCACGACCCGAGGCTATCCAGCCGGTGGCTCGCGCGCGGGTCCCACGGTCCGCCTCGCAACCCACGGTCGCCGCCTTTCTCGAGGCGGGCCGCAGGCTTCCGGCAAACTACCGGACGCGATGAGTCTGACCACGATCATTCCCCTTCTCACGACGGACCGGCTCGTCCTGCGGCCCATCCACAACGACGACGTCGCCGGCTACACCGAGATCTGGTCCGATCCCGAGTTCACCCGCTACTTCCACCGGCCGACCGACCCGGACAGCGTCTGGCATGCCCTGGCCGGCTGCATGGGCTGCTGGATGCTGACCGGCGTGGGTCCGTGGTCGGTCGTCGAGAAGGCGAGCGGGCAGCTCGTCGGCCAGGCGGGGCTGTGGACCGAACCCGGGTGGCCGGGCGTCGAGGCCGTCTGGTTCCTGCGCCGGGACCGCTGGGGGCGCGGCTATGCCACCGAGGCCGCCACCGCGGCACTGACCTGGATGTTCGCCCAGCGCCCCGACCTCACCGAGGTCGTCTCGGCCATCGTCCCGGCCAACACCGCGTCCGTCCGGGTCGCCGAACGCCTCGGCATGACGTACGTCCGCAGCGAGTTCCTCCACGACGAGGCCCATGCCGTCTACGCGGTCAGCCGGGCCGGCTGGATCACCCCGACCACTCGACGGCAGGCTTACGGATAATCCGCGACGGACCCAGTCGTTATGCTGCGGGCATGACCGCCATGGCGCCCTCCCGCGCCGGACCAGACCTATCGTTCCTGCTGGACCGCGCCGGCCATGCCCTGCGGACCCGGATGGCGGCCGCGCTCGCCGAGATCGGTCTCACCGCACGCATGCACTGCGTGCTGGTGCATGCCCTGGAGGAGGAGCGCACCCAGATCCAGCTCGCCGAGATCGGCGACATGGACAAGACGACGATGGTGGTCACCGTCGACGCCCTGGAGAAGACCGGCCTCGCCGAACGTCGGCCCTCCGCCAGGGACCGGCGGGCTCGGATCATCGCGGTCACCGAGGAGGGCGCGCGGATCGTCACGCGGAGCCAGGAGATCGTCGATCGGGTCCACGAGGAGGCGTTGGCGGCGCTTCCCACCGAGGAGCGGGAGGTCTTCCTGCGGGCGATGAACCGCCTGGTCGAGGGGCATCTGGCCGGACCGGCGGAGAGCCCTCAGCCGGTCCGGCGGGCCCGCCAGCGGGCTCAGTAGCCACGAGGTAGCCACGAGAAGGATCGTCTACCACAGACTCGTCTATTGCGGTCCCATCTACTACGGTCCCTTCTGTTGCCTCACCCGACAGGAGAGTCCGTGTCCGCTGCCCCCACGCCCGCCACGCCTTCCACCGCCGCCGTACCCTCCACCCGCGCCACGCCCGCCAGGCGTTCCGCGCCACGGTCGCGCTGGCTCGCCCTCGGCGTGCTCGCCACCAGCATGCTGACGATCATTCTGGACGGCAGCGTCGTGACCGTGGCGATGCCGGCCATCCAGAGCGACCTGGGCTTCTCACCCGTGGGCCTTAGCTGGGTCGTCAACGCCTACGCAAGTAGTACGTTATAGCATCATCGTATGGAATTTCCTTCGTTGCTCCCCTTGCCCGAATGGCCCGATGCCGAGCCGGCCCTGTGGTACGGCCGGATGTCCGATGTCGACAATGACGCACGTATCCCGGACCAGTTCGCCCGAGGTCAGCGTTACGCGCGGCTGACGGGTGAGTACTGGATAGCCCGGGCGTGGGCCGATGACGGGATTTCCGCCTGGCGTGAGGATGTGGTCCGGCCGGAGTTCGAAGGTG
>NZ_CDWTMO010000060.1:0-5861 GCF_977946435.1 Frankia sp. CgKIO3
AGATCAAATGATCAACTTATTTAATGACTATCCCGGATGAGTGCATCGACTGCGGAGCCTGCGAGTCGGCCTGCCCGGTCGACGCGATCAAGAGTACCCGGATCGTGCCGGCGAGCGAGGCCGAGTTCATTACGGACGAAGCCCGGTTCTTCACCGCTATCCTGTCTGGTCGGGATGCTCCGATCGGTAATCCGGGCGGCGCCGGCAAGATCGGCCCGATCAGGGCGGACACCGCTTTCGTCGCGTCCTACAGACGCTAACGAGACAAGCCGCCGGCGAAGGCTGACGCGGCCACGGCGTCAGCGAGACCGCCGGCCTACGGCCGGTGCCCAGGACCCATCCCGTCCGGGCACCGGCCCTCTACATTTCGGGGCCGAATCAGGGGCCGGGGTCGAAGCAGAGTTCGGGGCCGGAGTCGGCTGGAGACGTTCCCGGCGTTCCCCGTACCGCGCCTGAATCGACGTGTCTCGACGGGTTTCCCGTTGGGTTTCCCGACGGGTAATGCCGACCGGTCGTGCCGTTGACCAGATGACCCGCCGCGGAATGCCGATTGACGAGAAAGCGGCGTGACAAAAATCCCGGAAAACGGCGTGCAGGCGTCATCACCAGGAGGCCGTCATCACCAGAAGGCCGGAGACCATGACGGAAACCACATGGGCCCGGAACCGGGATCACTCCGGGCCGAGGCCGAGCCGGGCACAGTAACGCGGAATCCCCTGAGGGGATCAGGCCAGCCCTGACAGGCCTGATCCCCTCGCCCCCGAGCGTCCACCCGGCGACCGCCCATCGGTCCGGTTCGCCTCAGCCGTAGGTCTCATCCCAGCCGTAGGTCACCCGGCGGCGACCTACCCGGCCACCGTCCAGGAGTCGGCACCTTGGAGCAACGTCCGCAGGTCGCCTAGGCCGCCGGGCCGGACGGTCGCCAGCCTCTCCTGGAACAGCTGGTCGAACACGGGATGCGAGACCGACCGATAGACGCCGATCGGCGGCTCCGGAAACTCCGCCCGCGCCAGCTGGGCTAGGGCGTAAGCGTAGGTCGAGTTCTCCACCGTCGGATCGTGCACCACGACGCGGGAGTCACCGCTGTGCCCGACGGCCAGCTCCCCGGTGGCCGGGTCGCGGATCACGGCGTACTGCTCGTCCACGCCGAAGACCACCGGCATACCGGGCGAGAGCCGGATCGGCCCCTGCTCGCCCTTCGCCCCGGCGACCCCGGCGGCGCCGGCATCGGACCGCTTCGGCTGACGGGGAATCGCGTTGAACGTGGGGCAGCCTTGCCGGATCTCCACCAGCGCCGTTCCCTGGTGCGCCGCGGCGGCGGTGAGGGTGGCGGTGAGGTGGCGACGGTCCGAGTCGATCGTGCGGGCGACGAACGTCGCGCCGGCGCCGAGCGCGAGCGCAACCGGGTCGAACGGGTTGTCGAGCGACCCGTGGGGGCTCGACGGGCTGATCGTGCCGATCCTGGAGGTCGGCGAGTGCTGACCTTTCGTCAAACCGTAGATCTGGTTGTTGAACAACATGATCTTGAGGTTCACGTTGCGACGCAGCGCGTGGATAAGGTGGTTACCGCCGATCGACAGCGCGTCGCCATCACCGGTTACGACCCACACCGCCAGGTCCGGCCGGTTGATCGAGACTCCGGTCGCAAAGGACGGCGCCCGGCCGTGGATCGAGTGGATGCCGTAGGTGTCGAGGTAGTAGGGGAACCGCGAGGAGCACCCGATGCCGGACACGATCACGATGTTCTCAGGCGGGACGCCGAGGGCCGGCAGCAGACCCCGCATCGTCGAGAGGATGGCGTGGTCCCCGCAGCCGGGGCACCAGCGGACCTCGTTGCCGGTCATGTAGTCCTGCACGGTCAGCGCCGGCCGTCCCGCCGAGTCACCCGACGGTTCTCCGGATCCATCATTCAGCGAGATCATCGTCCTGCCCCCCCGGCCGTGCCGAGCTTCGAACCAAGGTGTGCGTTCAACCGGGCGCTCACGTCCCCGACCGGCTTCGAGGCCGCCTCCGCCGACGGCTCCTCGTCGATGCCCTGGATGATCCGGCTGATGACGGAGGTGAGCTCGGCCACCCGGAACGGCATGCCGCGGGTCTGGTTGTAGCCGACGGTATCGATCAGGCATTCTCGGCGCAGGAGTCCGGCGAGCTGCCCGAGGTTCATCTCGGGGACGAGCACGGTGTGGTACTCCGACAGCACCGAGGCCAGGTTCGCCGGCAGCGGGGCGAGATGGCGCAGGTGCGCCTGGGCGACCTTCATACCGTCGCGCCGCACCTGGCGGCAGGCTTCACCGATCGGCCCCCACGTCGAGCCCCATCCGATCACCAGCACATCGGCGCCGGATCCGGGCGACCCACTGGGATCATCGACTTCCAGGAGCGGCACGTCGATGTGATCGATCTTGGACTGTCGGGTGCGGACCAGCAGGTCGTGGTTGTCGGGGTCGTAGGAGACCGCGCCGGTCAGCTCGGCCTTCTCCAGACCACCGATGCGGTGTGTGAGCCCCGGGGTACCCGGGATCGCCAGCGGGCGGGCCAGCGTGATCGGGTCCCGCGCGTACGGCAGGAAGATCGGGTTACCGGCCTCGTCCACCCCGTTCGGGCCGGTGGCGAGATCGATCCCGATGCTGGGCAGCTCCGCCGTCTCGGGCACCCGCCACGGCTCGCTGCCGTTGGCGACGTAGGCGTCGGACAGCAGGATGACCGGGGTGCGGTAGGCCAGCGCGATCCGGGCCGCCTCCAGCGCGGCGTCGAAGCCGTCCGCGGGCGAACGCGCCGCGATCACCGGCAGCGGCGCCTCGCCGTGCCTGCCGTACAGGGCCTGGAGCAGGTCGGACTGCTCGGTCTTGGTCGGCAGACCGGTCGACGGCCCGCCGCGCTGCACGTTGACGACGACGAGCGGCAACTCCATGATCACCGCAAGACCGAGGGCCTCGGTCTTCAGGGCCATCCCGGGACCGGAGGTCACGGTCACGCCGAGCATCCCGGCGAAGGCCGCGCCGATCGCGGAGCCGATGGCGGCGATCTCGTCCTCGGCCTGGAAGGAGCGCACGTCGAAGGATGCGAGCGCGCTCAGTTCGTGCAGGATGTCGGAGGCGGGAGTGATCGGGTAGGCGCCGAGGAACAGCGGCATCCCGGCCTGCTGCGCGGCGGCGACCAGGCCGTAGGCGATCGCCTTGTTGCCCTTCATGTGCCGGTAGGTGCCGGCGGGCAGCTTGGCCGGCTTCACCTCGTAGGCGAGCGCGAAGGCCTCGGTGGTGTCGCCGTAGATCCACCCGGCCCGCAGCGCGGCGATGTTCGCGGCCTGCACGTCCGGCTTCGCGGCGAACCGCTTCTGCAGGTAGGCGATCGTGTCCTCGATGGGCTGGCTGAACATCCAGGACACCAGGCCGAGCGCGAACATGTTCTTCGTCCGGGCAGCGTCCTTGCGCTTTAGGTTGAACTCAGCGACGGCCGTGGCGGCGAGACCGGTGAGGTTGATCGCGTGCACGTGGTAGGCGTCCAGCGACCCGTTGGTCAGGGGATCGGCCTCGTAACCGGCCTTTTCCAGGCCCATCACCGTGAACGCGTCGGTGTCCACGATCAGGACCCCGCCGGGACGCAGCTCGGCGATGTTCGCCTTGAGCGCCGCGGGGTTCATGGCGACCAGAACGTCGGGCCGGTCGCCCGGGGTCCTGATGTCGTGGTCGGCGATGTGGAGCTGGTAGCTCGACACCCCGGCCACGGTTCCGGCTGGCGCCCGGATCTCCGCCGGGTAGTTCGGCAGCGTCGCCACGTCGTTGCCGCCCGCGGCGGCCTGGGCGCCGAACCGGTCACCGGTGAGCTGCATCCCGTCGCCGGAGTCACCGGCAAAACGGATCACCACGTGTTCCAGTTGCGTGACCCCCGGGTCGGGTCGTTCGGACAACTGTTCGGTTGGCATGGCGAAACCTCATCTCAACTTCTCGGCTACGCACGCCCGCGCCGGGCGAGCGGGACCGCGCGTGGCAACGCTGACAGCGCGGAAGCGGGGTCAGGGAAGCGCGGGGAACGGGTCAGGGATAGGCGGATCGGGGGGCGGGCACCTCGGGCATGCGCAGGGCCCGCGAGAACACCCGGTCGGTGGGGATCTCCTGCACCCGGAACTCGGTGGTGGGGCCGTCGAAGAGATCGTTCGATCGGTTCTGCTCCAGGGCACGCACGCGCAGCACCGCGCGAGCCACCGCGGCGGCGGCGGCGTGGATCTGGTCGACGGTGGTGAACCGGCCCACGCTGAACCGCAGGCTCTCCATGGCCGCCGTGGTCGACCGGCCCATCGCGGTGAGCACATGGGACGGCTCGGCGCCGCCACCGTGACAGGCGGAGCCCGCGGACACCGCCACGTCCGGCAGACAGGCCTGGACGGCGTCGGCGTCGGCACCGACAAACCGCAGGTTGATGGTGTTCGGCAGCCGGCATTCGCGGCCCCCGCCGCGCTCACTCGGCCCGTTGAGCTCGACGGCATCGACGCCGAGCCACTCGACGAGCAGATCGTGCAGCAGCTCGGTCTGGGCCCGCTGCCGCGGGGCCTCGTCCTCCATCACCGCGGCGGCAATCCGCGCCGCGGCGCCGAAGCCGACCACCCCGGCGGTGTTGACCGTGCCGGCGCGCAGGCCCCGTTCCTGCCCGCCGCCGTGGATCAGCGGTGCCAGCTGCGACCGGGCGTGCCGGCCGACGATCAGCGCGCCGGTGCCCTTGGGCCCGTAGAGCTTGTGCGCGGACGCGACGGCGAGGTCGATGCCGGCATCCACGACCGAAACCGGCATCCGGCCCAGCGTCTGGGTGATGTCGGCGAGGTAGAACGCCCCCGCCCCGTGGGCGAGCTCGGCGATGGGCCGCGGGTCGTTCAGCGTCCCGGTCTCGTTGTTCGCCGTCATCGCCGCCACCAGGGCGACCTTCGAGACGGAGGCCCCGAGGACCCCCCCGTTCCCCGCGATCGCGGAGCCCCCCGCGACGGCGGAACCGTCCCATACCGGTTGCAGCAGCGCGCGCAGGTGGTTGAGGTCGATCGTGCCGTCGGGATGAACCCGGATGGTCTGCACGATCGCCCCGTGCACCCGCGCCGCGGCCTCCGCCGCGGCGAGGACCGCCCGATGCTCGGTCGCTCCGACGAGCACGCGGCGGCAGGACGGCGGGGCGGTGGCCAGGACCCCGGCGATCGCCAGGTTGGCCGCCTCGGTCGCCCCGCTGGTGAAGATGACGTCACGCGGCTGGGCGCCGGCGAGGTTCGCCACGTCCCGCCGGGCTCCTTCGACGAGCCGGGCGACGGCCTGCCCGGCCGGGTGCGAGCTGGCCGGATTCGCGAAGTGGTCCCGCAGCAACGGCAGCATCGCCCGGACGACCTCCGGGTCGACCGGGGTCGTCGCGTTGTAGTCAAGATAGATCACGATGCGCCTCCAGAGCCGCAGTCCACGCAGGCGGGATCGCGCCGCGTCCGCGGCGTCCGCAGGTCCGTGTCCCACAGATCGAGGTGGATCAGCCGGCCGACCGCCGGCTCGGCGAATCCACCGGCGATCTTCAACGCCTCGGTCGCCGCCAGGCAGCCCACCGTTCCGGCGACCGCGCCGAGCACCGGGAAACCGAGGGGCTCCCAGGACGGGTCCCCCTCCGGGAACACACACCGCAGGCAGGGCGAACCCGGCCGGACCACCAGCAGATACGCCTCGGTGGCGTTCATCGCGGCGACGACCAGGGGGACCTGCGTCGCCAGGCACAGCCGGTTGAGCAGATACCGCTCGGGGAAGTTGTGCCGGGCGTCGACCACCACGTCCGCCTCGGCGATCAGACGGGGCAGGCTGGGATCGGTCAAATCCCGGTCCAGGGCGACGATCTCGACACCCGGG
>NZ_CDWTMO010000060.1:6223-20993 GCF_977946435.1 Frankia sp. CgKIO3
TCGGGCCGCATCAGGGTCTGCCGGTTGAGGTCCGGCTCCTCCAGAACGCCCGGATGGACCAGGATCAGCCGGCCGATGCCGGCGGCGGCCAGGTAGGTCGCCGCCGCTCCGCCGACCCCGCCTACCCCCGCCACCAGGACGGTCGCGCCGCTGAGCCGCCGCTGAGCGGACACTCCGAAGCCCGGGATACCCAACTGCCGCTCGTACCGTCGATGCGGGTCGAAGACGGACGGCGCCTGCCGACGGGATGGGTACGGTGCCGGCGGCCCGGCACAGATGGACCCCAGAAGACGCGGGTGGGAACGGAATCGGGCGGTGACCATCGGGCGCTCCCCGGGTTAGGCCGAACAGGTGATCAAGTAGTGCGCTGTCAGGACACCAGCGCGACCCGGCCGATCTCGGGCAGGACCTCCTTCAACCGGCTCTCGATGACGCCGGTCAGGGTCGCGGTGGCGCTGGAGCACCCGCCGCAGGCTCCGGTAAGGCGCAGGTGCACCTCCGCCGTCCCGGGCTCGCCGTTGCCGGCGAGGGTCGCGATGACCTCGGCGTCCCCGCCGTCTCCCCGCAGGAAGGGCCGGATCTCCTCCATGATCTCTTCGACCTGCTCGCGCAGGCGGGCGTCCGCGGCGGTGCGCTCGGTGGAGTCCGAGGCACCGAAGGACGTCCCGCAGCCGCAGGAGCTGGTCGCGTTCGGGTTATGGAAGGTGAACCCGGAGGAGGTCAGCGTCTCGGTGTAGTCCACGCGCAGCCCGCGCAGCAGGTGAACCATCGACGAGTGGACGACGACGTCGAAGCCGTCCTGGCCGACGACGACGTCCTCGGCCTCAGCGCCGGGGACGAGCGCCAGGTTGTAGATGAAGCCGGCGCAGCCACCGGGGTCGACGCCGATCCGCAGGCTGAACCCGCTCGTGCCGGGAGTCGAGGCGAGCAGGTGACGGACCTGCTTCACGGCCCGGTCGGTCAGTTCGACGGTGGGGGTGGTGGCGCTCATCGGACGGCAACCTCCGCTTCGGCACGATGTGCAACAAGGCGGGAGCCGACCTCGGCCACCGCCTTCTCGATCAGGTCGTAGAGCTCCACCGGTTCGATCCCGGCGTTCTCGAGCGCCTCGCGCGGCCCGATGCCGATCTTGCTGCACAACACCGCCGCGCAGTCGGACAGCATCGCGACCGTCTTGTCGAGCTTGGAGGCGTCCTCGTCGCAGTCCGACGGGCCGTTGCAGTAGCGGTCCACGTCGCGGGTCTGCACGAGCCGGGCCCAGCCCGGACCCCCCTCGTAGATCCAGAACTCGGTCGCGTGACCGAAGTGCTGGTTCACCACGCCGCTGCCCTTGGTCGCGACAGCGACGAGCACGACGTCCTCCGGGCGGGCGTTCCCCGGGCGGGCCCCGGCCGGGGTGCCCTCATCGGGGGATGCGCCCGGGCCGGAGGGAATGACCGCGCCGGTCGAGATGTTCAGCGCTCCCCGGGTGGCAGCAACCTCGGAGCGCCACCGTTCGATCTCGCTGTGCGCCTGCCGGCGGCCTTCGAGGTCGTAGTCGATCTCACGGCCACGGAACGCCTCGGGGGTGAACTCCTCACCCCGGTCCTCACCGAGCAGGCCGACGGCGTCGGCGCGGCACTGCCGGCAGTGCCGCATCATGTTCATCTCGGCGCCGTCGTCCTGCTCGCAGCGGTCCTGCAGCGCCTTGAGCTCCTGCGGGGTGGGGCCGCGCTGCCCGGTCAGGCCGAAGTGGGTGCCGTGCTCGGGCGCCGACACCAGCGGCATCACGTTGTGCAGGAAGGCACCGAGCTCCTTGACCTTCCGGGAGACCTCGACGAGATGGTCATCGTTGACCCCGGGGATCATCACCGAGTTGACCTTGCAGAGGATCTTCCGCTCGGTGAGCATCGCCAGGCCCTCGAGCTGGCGCTCGGAGAGGATCCGGGACGCCTCCCGGCCGGTGTACCGCTTGCCGCGGAAGGCGATCCACGGGTAGATCCGCTCCCCGGCCTCGGGGACGATCATGTTGATCGTGATGGTGACGTGGTCGACGTTCAGCTCGGCGATGCGGTCGACGTGGTCCGGCAGGGTCAGCCCGTTGGTGGACAGGCAGAGCTTGATGTCCGGGCAGTCCCGGGCCACCAGTTCCATCGTCCGGAAGGTCGGCTTCGGGTTCGCCAGTGGGTCGCCGGGACCGGCGATCCCCAGCACGCTCATCTGCTTGATCTCGCTGGCCACCAGCTTGACCTTGGCGAGGGCGTCCTCGGGGGACAGCAGGGTGCTGGTGACGCCGGGACGGCTCTCGTTGGCGCAATCGAACTTGCGGTTGCAGTAGTTGCACTGGATGTTGCAACCCGGGGCGACCGCCACGTGCATCCGGGCGTAGTACTGGTGGGCCTCGGCGCTGTAACAGGGATGGTTGGCGATCTTCTCCGCAATCTCCGGGTCCCGCACCGGAGTGCTGGTGCCACAGCTGGACTTGCTCGCGCAGCCGGCGGCGGTGTCGGGCGCCAGCTCGGTGGCCTGCCGGGGGATCTCGCCTGCCAGGTCGGTGGGCAGCAGCGGCAGGCTGACGGGGGTTGCCTTCACGACCGCCCTTCCTTCCCCCGGGCGGTCGCCGTGCCGGTCGCCGGAGCGGTCGCAGAGGAGGTCGCGGTGGTCGCGGTGGTCGCCGCGGCGGGTGCGGCGGTGCCGGCGGCGACAGCCGCCGCCTGCTGCCACTGCTCGGGGGAGACGAGCTCACGTTCCAGCGCGCCGACGATGCGGCCGTGGTCGAACGCCACCGCGTACACGATGTGTTCCTGCAGGTAGAGGCCGACGTTGATGACCTGGCCACGGGTGCCGGCCTCGACGAGGATCTCACCGACAGCGATCGCCGGGTCCGGGTACGTGCCGTCGTTACGCAATGCCTTGACGGCGACCACGATGTCGCCGACGTCGTAGGTACTGTTCATCGGGTTCCACCCAGGTAGTCGGCGGACGTGGCGGCGTGGTGCGGCCAGGCGGACTGGGACGGCTCCACCGGGTCGGACGGCGCCGACGGCTGGGGCACCGTCGGGGCCAGCCGCTCGACGGTGATCGACGACGCGGGCACGAACGACTCCTGCGGCGCGTGGTCCTGCAGCACCTTGAACAGGCGATGGTCCAGGGCGGAGGCTGCGGTGAAGGCCTGGTAGGAGCGGACAAGCGCGTCGCGGTACTCCCGCAGCAGCTCCACCGGGTTCCCGACCTCGGTCCGGGTGTTGTGCAACTCGACCAGCTGGTTGGCGAAGTACCGGAGGATGTGCAGCCGGTTGACGGCCAGGACCCGCGGGTCGTAGTCGACGTCCAGCAGGGTGAAGTACTCCTCGGCGGTGGAACAGCGGCGGAAGTCCGCTAGCTGGCCGGCGGCCGTGCTCACGCTCATCGCGATGTCTCCTTCTCGAGCAGGCCCTCGAGGAGGGCGATCTCCGCATAGGCGTCGTAGGTCCGGCGGGCGACGTCGAGCAGGCCCTCCCAGCCGATCGGGAGGTCCTCGGCGAGGTCGTGCAGGTCGAGCTTGAGATGGGAGGCCCGGCTACGAAGCTTGCGCAGCCGCAGCTCGGTGTCGGCCGGGGCGCCCCCGGCCGGGGTGTCGGCGGCTTGGGCGTCAGGAGTCATCGCGGGCCACCTCGTTCCATCGTTCGATCTGCTTGGTCGCACCGGTCACCAGCGACTCGCCCCGGGCGGAGAGCTCGTCCATGGAGCCGAAGCCGAACCGCTGCACGTCCCGCAGCGCGTCGGAGAGGACGACGAGCCGCCCGGCACAAATGATCACGCGCCCGAACCCCTCGTGACTGAGGTCGAGCACGGTGGTGGTGAACGCCCCGGTCGCCTTCTCGGTGACCGCCGCGACCGCCTGGTAAAAGGAGCGCACCCGGCCCTCTACGGCGGCGTCGATGTCGCAGTTCACCGCGATCTCGCGGCGCTGCTCCCGAGTGACGATGAACGGGCGGAGCAGGTCCTCGTCGGAGAACCGTTCCAGTTGGCCGTAGGTGTCCCCGGCGCGCAGCTGGTCGACCAGGTCGCCGAGGAAACCGGTCTTCGCGGTCATGCCGCCGTCCCCCTTGGGCTTCAGGGCCGTGGCACCGCCGCGGGTCCAGGTCGCCGCCGGCTGCGGCTCGTGGGACCGCAGCACCTTGCGCAGCCAGGGCGGCGGATTGCCGGCCAGCGTCGAGGTGTAGCGGCGGAGCAGCTCGGGGATGGCGGTGCCCTTGACCACCTTCACCGGGTGAATCCGGGCCTTCACCACCTTCGCCGCGGCCGTCCCGCCGATGTCACTGATGTTGAGGATCGCGCAGTCCGAGACCGCGGCGAGCCTAGATTCGATCTTGTCCTGTTCGTCCGTCGGCGCCGCGTCGAGCGCGCGGGTCTCCAGGAACCTGGATCCCTCGGGGCTGACCTCGTACACGTCGAACCGTTGGCACCACCCGAAATGCTGATCCACAGCGGTGCCGTCGCTGGTCGCGAAGGCGATCTTCAACACGGAGACTCCTGGAACAGGTTGTCGAGTTGATCGGGTTCACCCGCGGAGCCGGGCTGGGTGGGGATCTCGGCCCGGTGGGCGGGTTGCCCATCCGCGCCGGGCACGGAGAACCTCCGCCCGGGACGGCGGTGCACGTGCTCGTGATCGAGTAGACGATTCGCGGCTTCGATGAGCAGGCGCAGGCTTCCGGCGTACCCGGCGGTACCGGCCAGCGCCGCGCCGAGCCGATCGAAGATCGGGAAGCCGACGGGCAGGTGCGCGGCACCGATCCGGTCGGCGACCTCGCGGGCATGGCTGGAACCGAGGACGAGGTGCGCACCGCCCGCCCGGGCCCGTTCGGCGAGGTCGGTCAGATCGCCGACGACGACCTCGTCCCAGGGCGCGTCCGCGAGGACCGGCGCGCCGGTCGGGGACACCGCCGCCACAACCTCGGCCCCGACGTCGTGCAGCAGGGAACCGACGGCGACCAGGGTCTCCGGCTCCATTGCCAGCGCGACCCGGGCGCCACCGAGGACGAAGTGCGTATCGAGCAGACCGTCGGCGAGCCGGGCCCGGGCCTGCCGGACCCGGGTCGGCGCGGACGCTCCAGTGAGTTCGATCAGCTCGGTGACCAGGGCGTCCATCTCCGTCATCCCGCTGAGATGACGGTGGCGGAAGATCCGGGCGCCGGTCCGGGCGGCGAGCAGGTCACCGGCCGCCGCCGCGGTCGCACCCGCGACGAGCACGGCCCGCGACCGACCGAGGGCCCGCAGCCGCGCGAGCCCGGTGCCGCCGGTCGTCGTGGGCTGCCAGGCGGGGGCCAGGTGCCCGTCCACCGATCCGGACAGGTCGGGGACGAGTACCGGGTTGAGCCCGAACGCGCGAATCAGCTCACCGAGCTCGTCGAGGTCGGCCGCCGTCAGGGATGGGCCGACCAAGACTGCGAGCTGGCGCGGATCCAGATCGCCATCGTCCGCCGCCGCCACCCGCCGGGCGGCGGACCCCAGAGACCTGGCGGACCCAGCAGCCTCGGCGGACCCAGCGGTAGTGAGATGCGTTACGGGAGCGCTGGCCGCGATGAAGGCGGTGCGCCCGGTAAAATATTTCGCTTCGGAAGGCTCCGTTTCGGAATGCTCTGCCGGCACCACCGCTCGGACCAGCGCCTCCAACGCGGCCGACCAACCGTCGGACAGCCCACCGATGAAGTCCGGGGTGGAGACCCCGACGATCAGCGGGGCCCCGCCGGGGGCGGAGTCGTTCGCCCCCGCCTCCGACCCGCTCGAGTCGGTCTCGTCCCAGGCCGAGAGGTACTTGCGCAGCTGGCCGCCGACGTCTTCGCCGCTGACCTCGGTGATTCCTGTGGTGAGCAGGCCGATAATCTCCGGCCGCTGCTTCTTCCGGATGGCATCGAGCGTCTCCACCATCGCCTCACCACTGCCGAGGACCGCGGTCACCTCGGTGATCGCGGTGGTCTGCAGCGGGATCGGCTCGTTGAAATGCCGGGTGAGCAGGGCCTTGGCGAACGACGCGCACCCCTGCGCACCATGCATGATCGGCAGCGAGCCGGCGAGGCCCAGGAAGACCAGCGCACCCCCGAGCGGCTGGCTGTGCTTGAGCGGGTCGATCGCCGCCTGCCGCTCTCCGGTCACGACCTCGGCCATCAGCGGGCTCCAACCAGGTCCCAGGGAGCGGGCCGGCTGACCTGCTCCCAGACCGGGCTCGCGATCGCCATGTCGAGGCGCCGGGCGAGCTCGACCATCCCGGTGTAGCCGGCGTAGGGGATGTGCCGCTCCTGGTTGATATCGAGGAACGGCAGCCGGCCCTTCAGCGCGGTGTACTGGTTGCGGCCGCCGGCGACGAGGATGTCCGCCCCGGTCTGCTCGGCGACCCGCAGCAGCTCGCGCGGACTGCCCTCTTTGATCATCTTTGCGTCGCCGAGCAGCTCGCGGATCTTGTCCACGTCGCCGTCGGAGCTCTTGGTGATGCCGCTGCCGACCACCTCGATGCCGAGGTCCTGCAGCGCGGACACGATCGACCAGCTCTTGACCCCGCCGGTGTAGAGCACCGCCTTGCGCCCGGCGAGCCTGCGCCGGTACGGCTCAAGTGCGACGGCGACGGCCGCCTCCTCGACAGCGATGAGCTCCTCCGTGCGGCGGGAGAGCTCGTCGTCCTCGAGCAGGCGGGCGAAGCCGCGCAGGGTGTCGCCCATCGCCCGGGTGCCGTAGAAGCTGCCCTCGAACCACGGGATCCCGTAACGTTCCTGCAGGCCACGGGCGAGTCCGAGCAGCGCGCGCGAGCAGACCACCATCGTCGCCCTGGCCCGATGGGCCGCGGCGACGTCACGGTAGCGGGCATCACCGCTGATGCACGCCTGCACCCGGAGGCCCAGCCGGGACAGCAGCGGCAGGACGTCCCACAACTCCCCGGCGATGTTGTACTCACCGATCAGGTTGACGTCCCGGTCGGTGGTGAGCTCCGGCTCGACGGTGCCGATCACGTGGTCGAGCAGGGCCTGGCCGGCGAGCCGGTTGCCGAGGTTCTTGCTGCCAACGAACCCGGGCGAGTGGATCGGGGTCACCGGCACCCCGGACTCGGCGGCGGCCGCCGCGCACACCGCGTCAAGATCGTCTCCGATCATCGCGGTAACGCAGGTCGAATAGACGAAGACCGCTGGCGGCGAGTGCCGCTCGACGACCTCCAGGATGGTGTCGAACAGGCGCTGTTCCCCCCCGAGCACCACGTCGTTCTCGGCCATGTCGGTGGTGAAGCCGTGCCGGTAGAGCACCGGCCCGGACGACAGGCTGCCCCGGCCGTCCCACGAGTTGCCCGCGCAACCGATCGGGCCGTGGACCACGTGAGCGCAGTCGGCGATCGGGACGAGGGTGATCATGGCTCCGTCGAAGGCACAACCTCCGGAAGTGCCCCCGGGCTTGGGTTTGGGACAACCCGCCTTGCGGACCTTGGTGGTCTTGGCGTTGTTGTGGTTACAGGCCGGTTCGGTGAACAGCGCGACGCGTTCTGTGGCTGCCATGGGCCATCCTCGGAAGGACGCGGTTCTACGGGCACGGTTCTTGAAAGAGGTGGGACGGGGGCGTGGGGTCGATCGATCCGGGAGGTGATCGATCGACCCCACGGCGGGGTGGTCGGCCGGTCGCAGGGAGCGCGGTGGGCGCGGCCGGCCGACCACGTTCAGATCCGGCCGGGAGCCGGACCGACCACAGTTGTGCCCGGTCGGACGCTCAGCGGACGACGTCGAAGCTGTGGTCGGGGCTGGTGCGGTCCAGCTCGTCGAGCACCGTGTTGACGAGCTGGGTGAGCAGGTACAGACCGCCGGTGTAGCCGACGATCGGGAAGCGGTGCAGGTGGTGCCGATCGAAGATCGGAAAACCGACCCGGACCAGCGGCACGTTCGCCTCCCGGGAGATGTACTTCAGGTACGAGCTCCCGATGAGCAGGTCGACCGGCTCGGTAAAGACCAGCGACCGCAGGTGCCAGAGGTCCTTGCCCGGCCAGACGGTCGCCTCCTCGCCGAACTTGCTGGTCGAGAGGACCTTCTCCAGCCTGGGCGCGAAGGAGTTGTCGGCGTTCGTGCTCAGCAGGTGGACCGGGATCATCCCGAGTTCGAGGGCGAAGCCGGTCATCGCGATGACGAGGTCAGGGTCACCCGCGATGGCGACCCGCTTGCCGTGCAGATAGGCATGCGAGTCGGTGAGCGCGTCCACCAGGCGGCCACGCTCGGCGGTGAGCTCGGCCGGGATCTCGACCTCCGCCAAGCGGGCCACCTCGGTCAGGAAGCGGTCGGTGTTCTTCACCCCGATGGGGGTCTCGAGCACCACCGTCTCCTGCTTCCACCCGTCCCGGACGAACTCCGTCGTCTTGCGGGTGGTGGTCTCCTGAAGCATCACGGTAGCGTGGCTGAACCGAGCTGTGGCGGCCTCGGCGAGCGGGGTACCACCTGGGTAGAGCTCGTACTCACCCGTCGCCGGCGAGTCCAGGGAGCTGCTGTGGTCGCCCAGGATCAGGGGGTCGACACCCATCAGCTCGAGGATGCGGCGGTACTCGCGGTGGTTGCCGACGTAGGTCTCGAAGCCGGGCACGATGTTCAGCCGGGGCTTCCCGGGGGACTCGACCTTGTCGGCGTCCGCCGTCTTGCCCAGGAGGTCCAGGATGCCCTTGAGCATGCTGTCGTAGCCGGTGAGGTGTGAGCCCACGAAGCTCGGCGTGTGCGCGTACGGCACCGGGTAGTCGGCGGAGATCGCGCCCCTGTCCCGCGCCGCGCCGATGTAGGCGAACAGATCCTCCCCGATCACCTCGGCCATGCAGGTGGTGCTGACCGCGACCATCTTGGGCTTGTACAGGGTGGTCGCGTTCTCGAGCGCCTCGACCAGGTTGTTCAGCCCGCCGAAGACGGCGGCGTCTTCGGTCATCGACGAGGATGCCGCCGGGACGGGCTCCTTGAAGTGCCGGGCGAAGTGGCTGCGGAAGTAGGCGACGCAGCCCTGCGAGCCGTGCACCAGGGGCATGGTGCCCTCGAAGCCGAGGCCCGCCAGGACCGCGCCGAGCGGCTGGCACGCCTTGGCCGGGTTGACGGTCAGCGCCTCCCGGGCGAAGTTCTTCTCCCGGTACTCCCAGCCGCGGGTCCACTCCAGGACCCGGGCTACCTCGGCGGCGTCGCTGCCGTTCTCGAACTCGCGCTTGCCCTCGAACTGCTCCTGGTAGACCTCGTCCTTGAACAGCTCGCTGTGGTCGAGGACCCGCAGCGGGACGGAACTGTTTGTTTCCGGAGTCGTCGTCACCGGACATCCTCCCTTCTACCGTGGCTGATGACTGCCGGCTACCGCCGGCGGGAGCCGGACCGGCTGGTCAGAACACCTCTCCGGCCTTCGACCAGGGGGTCTCCAGGAGGTCCCAGGTCGGGCTGTTGATCGCAATGTCCATGTCACGGGCGAAGACCGCGAAGCCGTCCACGCCGTGGTATGGCCCGGAGTAGTCCCAGGAGTGCATCTGGCGGAAGGGGACGCCCATCTTGTGGAAGACGTACTTCTCCTTGACGCCCGCGCCCATCAGGTCCGGCTTGAGCCGCTTGGCGAACTCCTCCAGCTCGAAGGCCGTCGGGTCGTCGTAGAGGACCACGCCCTCCGCGAGAGCGGGGTAGGTACGGGTGTAGTCGTCCTTGTGCGCGAACTCGTAGCCGGTGCCGACGACCTCCATGCCGAGGTCCTCGTAGGCACCGATGGTGTGCCGGGGCCGTAGTCCGCCGACCGCGAGCATGACCCGCTTGCCTTCCAGGCGCGGCCGGAAGGCGTTCGTGATCTCGTCGAATCGGACCTGGTAGCGGGCGATCGCCGCCTCGGTCTTCTGCTTGATCTCGTCGTCGAAGAAAGCCGCGATCTTCCGCATCGAATCGACGATCTTGGTGGGACCGAAGAAGTTGAACTCGGTCCACGGAGTGCCGTAGCGCTCCTCCATGGTTGTGCAGATGTAGTTCATCGACCGGTAGCAGTGGATCAGGTTCAGCTTCGACAGGTGCGTCGAGGCCATCTCGTTGATCGTGCCGTCACCGGACCACTGGGCGATGACCCGCAGGCCCATCTCCTCCAGGATCTTCCGGGAGGCCCAGGCGTCGCCGCCGATGTTGTAGTCGCCGATGAGCGCGACGTCATACGGCGTCTGCTTGAAGGTGTTCCCGCCGGTGCCCAGCACGTGGTCGCGGACCGCGTCGTTGGCGATGTGGTGGCCGAGGGACTGGCTGACCCCGCGGAACCCCTCGCAGCGCACCGGGACGACTGGCAGCTCGAGCTTCTTCGAGGCCTTGCGGGAGACCGCCTCGATGTCATCACCGATCAGACCAATCGGGCACTCGGACTGGACCGAGATCCCCTTGGCCAGCGGGAACAGCTCGGTGATCTCGTCGCAGACCGTCTCTAGCTTCGGGTCACCGCCGAAGACGATGTCCTTCTCCTGGAAGTCGGTCGTGAACTGCATCGCGGCAAAGTTGTTCACACCCCAGGGGCCGCGGGCGTAGTTGCGCCGGGTGGCCCAGGAGTACTGGCCACAGCCGACCGGGCCGTGGCTGATGTTGACGATGTCCTTGACCGGGCCCCACACCACGCCCTTGGAACCGGCGTAGGCGCAGCCGCGGATCGTCATGACCCCCGGGCGGGATTTGATGTTGGACTTGACCTCGCACTCCTTCGACCCATCGGGGTCGTTGGCCTTGAGGTGCTTGGCGCGGAACTTGGCCGTCTTCGCGGGGTAGTTCGACAGCACCTCGGCGATCATCGCCTCGGTCTCGGCCTTGATCGGTGCCGGCGTCGTCGTCATGGTCGGGACCTCATCCTCGACGGAGTCGGAGCAGGTGACAGGGTCAGGCGACAGCGGCGGCCTTGCCGATGATGGTCTCGTCCTCCTGCTCCATGATCCCGAAATCGATGAGGAGCTCCTCGAGCTCGTCCATGGTGATCGGCGTCGGGATGGTCTTCATGTCGTTGTCGACGATCTTCTTGGCGAGCTGCCGATACTGGTCGGCCTGCTCGTTCTTCGGGTCGTACTCGATGACCGTCATCCGGCGCAGCTCGGCGTGCTGCACGACGTTGTTACGCGGGATGAAGTGGATCATCTGGGTGTTGAGCCGGCGGGCGAGCTCGATGATCAGATCGTCCTCGCGGTCGGTGTTACGGCTGTTGCAGATGAGCCCGCCGAGCCGGACACCGCCGGAGTGCGCGTACTTGAGGATGCCTCGGGCGATGTTGTTCGCCGCGTACATCGCCATCATCTCGCCGGAGGTGACAATGTAGATCTCCTGCGCCTTGCCCTGGCGGATCGGCATCGCGAACCCGCCGCAGACGACGTCACCGAGGACGTCGTAGGTGACGAAGTCGAGGTCCTCGTAGGCGCCGGCTTCCTCCAGGTAGCTGATGGAGGTGATGACACCGCGGCCGGCGCAGCCCACACCGGGCTCCGGGCCGCCGGACTCGACGCACCTGATGCCCCACTGGCCCTCGACCAGGACCTCGTCGAGCTCTAGGTCCTCGACCGAGCCCTTCTCGGCGGCCAGCTGAATGACGGAGGTCTGGGCCTTGGAGTGCAGGATGAGCCGGGTCGAGTCGGCCTTGGGGTCGCAGCCAACGATCATGATCTTCTTGCCCATCTCGGCCATCGCCGCCATGGTGTTCTGCTGGGTGGTGGACTTGCCGATACCACCCTTGCCGTAGAACGCGATCTGGCGCATGCGGTGTTCCTCCTCGGAACGGTTGCCCAGCACAGGGGGCACCGGTGCCACGACCACGCCGATCGGGCAGGTCGGGCCGCTGGGCCCCTGGGCTGGAGTCGTGCCGCCGGCCGGGTTTGGCCAGGACATCGGCACAACCGTTAGTTGTTGATCGACCCCGTTGCGTCTGCCAGCCGGGTCCGGTCCCTGCCGGACCAGGCCTAGGACGGCGGGGCCTCCACCCGGGGGGCCGGCACTTCGGCCCGCCCGAGAAGTTCCTGGAAGTCACGGCCGTGCAGGCCGCGCTTCGTCTGGGTCGCCGTGGCCCGGACCCGCTCAAGCAGCGGCTCGATCTCGCTGTCGTCGGCGGTGATGCCGTACTGGGCCAGCGCGTGACGCACCGAGGCCCGGCCGCTGTGCTTCCCGAACGCGAGCCGCCGTTGCCCGCCTACTTCGGCGGGGTCGAACGGCTCGTAGGTCGACGGGTGTCGCAGCACGCCGTGGACGTGGATCCCCGACTCGTGCGCGAACACCGACTCACCGACCACCGCCTTGCCCACCGGCAGCGGGCGGCAGGCGGCCCGGGCCACCATCCGCGCGAGCCTGCGGAACGAGGTGGTGTCCAGGTCCACCGGCACCTTCAACAGGTGCCGCAGGGCCATCGCCACCTCCTCCAGCGGGGCGTTGCCGGCCCGCTCCCCCAGACCCAGCACCGTGGTGCTAACCCAGATGAATCCGGCCTGAACCGCGGCGATGGTGTTCGCGGTCGCCAGACCGAAGTCGTCGTGGGCGTGGATCTCCCACTCCCCCGGGACCGCCTGGACCAGCCGGCCGAGCCGGGTGTAGGCGCTGACCGGGTCCAGCAGACCGACCGTGTCGGCCCAGCGGATCCGGGTGGCACCCCACTCGCGCAGCTCGCCGGCCAGCTCGATGACGAAGTTGTCGTCCGCGCGGGAGGCGTCCTCCAGGCCGACGCTAAACCGCAGCCCGCGGTCAGCCGCGTCGAAGACGCAGTCGCGGATGCGGCGCCGCGCCCATCCCCGGTCCCGGCCCAGCTTGCTCTTCAGATGCAGGTCGGAGACGGGAATGGTTAGGTGCGCAGTGACAATTCCGCAGGACAGCGCGGCATCGATGTCGCGGCGGTCGGCCCGGCACCACGCCACCACGCCGGCCTGAGGCTGCGTCGCGAGGATCTCCCGCAGGACATCCCGTTCGGCGGGTCCCATGGCAGGTATTCCGGCCTCGATCTGGTGTACGCCGATGGCGTCCAGAGCAGCGGCGATGGCAAGTTTCTCGGCTGCGGTGAATGCCACCCCAGGCGCCTGCTCGCCGTCGCGCAGGGTGGTGTCGCAAAACCTGACCGGCGCGGCCGGCTCGACCGTAGGCGTGGATGAGCTGGGAAAACGGGGACCGGGCACTGTCATCACCAGCCGTCGATCGAGAACAGAAGGCCATGGGCTCGCCCCGAACAGTGGTTCTCCGTTTGTCCGGTGGCGACACGAAGAACACTAGGAGCCGTTTATTTCAGCCCTGCAAACCCCGGTAACTTCGGCGTTAACAGGTATTCCGTCGGGATGACTGGAAGCTTCTCCAGAAAAATACCCCGAAAGATATTCGCAAAGAAAAATCTTTAATTAAAATTTTCCTGGAAACTTTCCCTCGTGGCGCCGCCCACATAGCTCCGGGCGCGCCGCCGAAGTGGTCCGGAGCACACGGTACGCCAGGAAGATCGCCCGACTACGGGGATCCCCCGATCCGCCGGAGCGGTGTAGATGACGGTAGCAAACGCCCCGTGCAGATGAGATGTTATCGGAACATTCGAACAAGAGTTTCAGCGAGGTACCTGCCGTGTTACGTACAGATGTCGGCGCTATCGATGCTGGTCACGGCGGATGAACAAGATGACTCACATTCATGTTGGCAGCTTCCCGGCCGCCGCGCGATCCCGATCATCAGGATTAACTTTTTCGAAACCGACAAGGTCCGTCGTGGGTGGACCTCACCCGGAGAGTCGGTTATCTTATGGATAACAGTTATTTTCCGCCGGGCGACGCCGGGCGACGCCGACCTGGCAGCACGCAGTGCTTTCCTATGGAGAGCGGAAGGAGCTGGGCGTGTCGGTTCGCGTATACGTGGAGCACTTGGGTTGCCAGTCAGGATGGTAGAGATGACGGACACGCAGATGGTCGGCGTGCCGTCCGACCCGCCGGGGACGTGGGAGGACCTGCGTGCGACCGTAGTAGGCAACAACGGTGTCTTCCGGATCAACATGGGGACACTGCGGGAGATCGGCGGCTATGGCCGGTTGGGTACCAACGTGCGGCAGATCCTGAGCCGGAACCTCGCCGGCATCGGTCTCGGGCACCTGCCCACGGAACTACCGTCCTACCAGGACAAAGAGGTTCTGCTCTTCCAGTTCGGCACACCGGCGGCAGAGATCGTCGAGGCGGTCCGGGAGGGCGCCTCCGACGGAGCTGAATCCGCGCTGATCAGGCTGAACTCCTCGCAGGACATCGCGAAGGTGCGCGACGCCTCACTCAAGGCTGTCGAGCTCCTCTCGATTCTGAACGACCGCTGCCGGGACTGCATGCGCCCGCTGCATTAAGCGACCGGTGGTCGTCACGCCTACGTTTGATCATGGCCGCGAACCACGGCGTGGGAACGACGGCGACAAAGCGTCATCGTGGCGACGGCGCTGTCCCGCTTCACCCATGCCATCGCCCAGTGGAAGTGGCCATGTCGTGGCGGACAGTCGTGGCTGGCGGCACGGACCGGGACGGCGGGCGGCGTTTTCCAACGCCGCCCGCCGTCTTCGGCGTTGAACTCGCCGTTGTGCTCGGCATTGAACGCCATGAGACGATGCACCATCGATCGAGTCCCGCATCGCCGGGACGGCTCCCACATTCGCGGAGCGCACTTGCATTCGCCGGAACGCACCTGCACTGTCGGCCTGCCCCCGCATTTACCCGGCGCCCCGCATTGTTGTTGAGCGCCCGCTTTCACCGGACTCCGCTGCATTTGCATTTAGCGCCCGGAACAGGCGTGGATGCCCTCGGTAGCCACCCGCTCCGGAGTCCCGTAGCCGTGGCGTCGGG
>NZ_CDWTMO010000061.1:0-20616 GCF_977946435.1 Frankia sp. CgKIO3
GGGGATGACGACGGTCTCTGCGATGGTCATCGCGTTCTCTCGTTCCCAGTCCGTGCTGCTTCGGGTGATGGTGTTCGGGTGATGGTGCATCCGCGCCGTCGGGACACCGGCGGCGACCGCGGACGAGCCACCGCGTTTCGGGTGACCTGTGGAGGGATTACCCCGCACGGGCGCTGAATCCCACCCCGGGGGGCGAATATGGGCCACCGGCGGGCGGTGGAGGCCGGCTTCGTGGTTTCTCCGTTGCGCTTCGCGCTGCGGGCGAGTGCTCCGGACCGACACCAGGCGGGTGAGCTGGCCTGATCCAGGCCGATCGGGCGGGAATTGTACCTGCCGCTCATGGTGGCGATCGACCGCCGAGCTCCGGCGGCGGGCGTCCGATGCCGCGAACTATCGCTCACAGTAGCGATAGGGTGCACGAAGTCAACTCGTCCGTTCTTCGCCGCATCCTGGTTGGTGCGGTTGGCCTGCGCAAGGCCTACACTCGCCGAGAACGCTCGTGAAGAATTTCACGAGTACACAGGTGGAGGGCTCCCGGTGGAGTGCCCCCGGGACGAGTAATCTAGCAGATCCGGAGCAATTCGTGACCATGGCGAGGACAAGGGATGACGGTGCGGCCGGCCGGTCGAAGGCCGACGCCGACGTCATCGTGGTCGGCGCGGGTCCCGGTGGCTCCTCGGCCGCCTACCATCTCGCCAGCGCCGGGCTCGACGTGCTCCTGTTGGAGAAGACGACCTTCCCCCGCGAGAAGGTCTGTGGCGACGGGCTGACCCCGCGGGCCGTTCGCAGCCTCGTGGACATGGGTCTCGACACCTCGCCCGTGGCCGGATGGGCCCGTAACCGGGGGCTTCGCATCATCGGCGGCGGCGTCCGCCTGGAGCTGCCCTGGCCGGAGCTGGCGAGCTGGCCCGACTACGGCCTGGTCCGTCCGCGGCTTGACTTCGACGACCTGCTGGCCCGCCACGCGGTGAAGGTCGGTGCCCGGCTGCACGAGGGGACCGCCGTGACCGGTCCGCTGCTCGACGAGCGCACCGGACGGGTCGTCGGCGTGCACGCCAGGACCGGCACCGACCGAACATCTGTGACGTTCCGGGCGCCATTGGTCGTCGCGGCGGACGGTAACAGCGCCCGCATCGCGCTCGCCCTCGGTATCCGCCGCCGGGAGGACCGGCCGTTCGGGGTCGCGGTCCGCCGCTACTACCGCAGCCCCCGCACGCACGACGACTTCCTCGAGTCCCATCTGGAACTGTGGGAGGGCAGGCCGCGCGAGAGCCGGCTGCTGCCTGGCTACGGCTGGATCTTCGGGGTTGGCAACGGCACGAGCAACGTGGGCCTCGGCCTGCTGAACACCACGGACGCCTTCCAGAACACCGACTACCGGGACCTGCTGCGCCGCTGGCTCGCCGCATTGCCGCCGGAGTGGGGATACACCGAGGACAACGCCACCGGCCCGGTGCGTGGCAGCGCCCTGCCGATGGGCTTCAACCGGACCCCCCATTACCGCGACGGCGTGCTGCTGGTCGGTGACGCGGGCGGGATGGTGAATCCCTTCAACGGGGAGGGCATCGCCTACGCGCTCGAATCTGGTCGGTACGCCGCCGAGATTGCCGTGCAGGCCCTCGCCCGCCCGGATGGTCCGGCGCGGGAGCGGGCGCTCGGCCAGTACCCGGAACTCATGCGGGCCCGGTACGGGGGCTATTACACCCTGGGCCGGTTCTTCGTCCAGCTCATCGGCAATCCGACGATTATGGCGTTCGGTACCCGCTACGGGCTGCCGAGACCGGTCCTCATGCGTTTCGTTCTCAAGATCATGGCAAATCTTACCGACCCCCGGGGAGGGGATGCGATGGACCGACTGATCAACGCGATGACCCGGCTCGCTCCCGCGGCCTGACGTGTCCGAAATGGCCACTGGTTCCGCGGGCCGAGTCCGGACCGTTCGCGGTCCGTTCACCGGCGAGCCGTTTCACCCCAACGTCCGGTAACAAACTCTCGAAGGAGAGGAGTTCGGCATGCTCTCGAACTATGTGCCGATCCTCGTTCTACTCGTGATCGCGGCCCTGTTCGCAGTTGGTTCGGTCGCGGCCGGTGCGCTGATCGGCCCGCGCCGGTTCAACCGTGCGAAGATCGACGCATACGAGTGCGGGATCGAACCCTCCCCGGCCCCGGCCGGGCCGCAGCGTTTCCCGGTGAAGTACTACAACACCGCGATGCTCTTCATCGTCTTCGACATCGAGATTATCTTCCTCTTCCCCTGGGCGGTAGCGTTCGACAGCCTGGCGGTATTCGGTCTCGGCGCGATGGCGTTGTTCATGGCGACCATTTTCGTCGCGTACGCCTACGAGTGGCGGCGTGGAGGTCTGGAATGGGACTAGAGGAGAAGCTGCCGGGCGGTGTGCTTCTTGCCAGCGTCGAGAAGCTCGCCAACTGGTCACGGCGCTCGTCGCTGTGGCCGGCGACCTTCGGGTTGGCCTGCTGCGCGATCGAGATGATGTCGACGGGAGCCGGCCGCTACGACCTGTCCCGATTCGGCATGGAGGTCTTCCGGGCCAGCCCGCGCCAGGCCGATCTCATGATCGTCGCCGGCCGGGTGAGTCAGAAGATGGCGCCGGTGCTGCGGCAGATCTACGACCAGATGCCCGAGCCCAAGTGGGTGCTGTCGATGGGTGTCTGCGCCAGCAGCGGCGGCATGTTCAACAACTACGCGATCGTGCAGGGTGTGGACCATATCGTCCCGGTCGACATGTACCTCCCCGGCTGCCCACCGCGGCCGGAGATGCTCATGGACGCCATCATCAAGCTGCACGAGAAGATCCTCGCCGGCCCGATCTCCGGCCGGATTGAGCACACGAAGATCGGTTCCTCGCCGTATCCGAAACCCATCGAGGTGGCCATCGCCCGGGCCGGTCTGCCGGCGGGCGCATTCGACACCCGGACCCTCTCGGTGAACGACCGCAAGCGCTTCTCGATCCCGGCCGGGGCGCCGGCGTCGACGGGTAGCGGGGCGGTCGAACCCGCCCTGGACACCCGCCGGCCCGCTGCCCTCGCACCGCCCTCGGTGTTCGGGCGCGCCAAGCGGCTACCGGTCGACCCTAAGCCGAGTGACGAGGCCCGGGCGCACGGGCCCGGCCCGACCACCGAGAGCATCGGCGACGTCGACGACCCGGATCGGGGGATCTAGGCAGTGAGCGACGAGAGCACAGCCCCCGCCGACCTGGTACCGGGCGCCGCCGGCGTGCCCGGCGGCCCGGGTGGGCGGCGCCGGGACGCGTTCGGCGCCGGTGACAGCGGTGACACCTCCGGGTTCGGCGGGCTTGTGACGCCCGTTCCGGCCCTGAGCTCCACCGCCCGCCCGTTCGGTGACGCCGACGCCGACGCCGTCTACGACGCGCTCGAACGTGCCTTCCCCCAGCTCGGCGACGCCGTCGAACGGGTGGTGGTGGATCGCGGGGAGCTGACCGTCCACGTGCGCCGGGAGAGCCTCGCCGCCGTCGGGCAGACCCTGCGTGACGACCCTGACCTGCGGTTCGAGCTGCTGTCCTCGCTGTCTGGCGTGGACTACCCGGACGACGTCACCGGCCGTCGCCTGCACTCGGTGGTCCACCTGACCTCGATGACGCACCGTCGCCGGGTCCGGGTCGAGGTGTCCGTCACCGACGCCGATCCCACCGTGCCGAGCCTGACCTCGGTGTGGCCCACCGCGGACTGGCACGAGCGCGAGACCTACGACATGTTCGGCATCGTCTACACGGGTCATCCGGGCCTGACCCGAATCATGATGCCGGACGACTGGATCGGGCACCCGCAGCGCAAGGACTACCCGCTGGGGGGCATCCCCGTCGACTACAAGGGTGCCACGATCCCGCCGCCGGACGAGCGCCGGAGCTATTCGTGACCCCGCGTCCGGCCCTGGCCAGCCGGCGACACCGCCAAGGCGACATCCCACGAGGCGACATCCGAGGTTCGCTATGACGCCCAACACGTCGACTTCCGCCACCACGGACGATCTGACCACCGGGGCCCCTAACGGCACCGGGGCCCCCAACGGCGCGAACGGCGTCGGCTACCCGACCGGGACCGTCGGCGGACCCGGGGAGCATCCGGCCTACGAGGCCGGCTTCACCGAGTCGGCGAGTGGGCGGGTCTACACCGTCACCGGCAGCGACTGGGAGCAGATCCTCGGCGTCGGCGAGGAGGAGAACGAGCGGATCGTCGTCAACATGGGGCCGCAGCACCCGTCGACCCACGGGGTGCTCCGCCTGGTCCTGGAGATCGAGGGCGAGACGGTTACCGAGACCCGCATCGTCATCGGCTACCTGCACACCGGCATCGAGAAGAGCTGTGAGTACCGCACCTGGACTCAGGCGGTCACCTTCCTCACCCGGGCGGACTACCTCTCGCCGCTGTTCAACGAGGTGGCCTACTGCCTGTCGGTGGAGAAGCTGCTGGGCATCACCGAGCAGGTACCCGAGCGGGCCACGGTGATCCGGGTGATGGTGATGGAGCTCCAGCGGATCGCCTCGCACCTGGTGTGGCTCGCGACCGGCGGCATGGAGCTCGGCGCCACCACCGCCATGATCTTCGGTTTCCGGGAGCGGGAGAAGGTCCTCGACCTGCTCGAGCTCATCACCGGGCTACGGATGAACCACGCCTACATCCGGCCCGGGGGCCTCGCCCAGGATCTCCCCGACGGCGCCGAGCGGGCCATCCGGGCGTTCCTCGCCGACATGCCGAAGCGGATCAGGGAGTATCACGCGCTGCTCACCGGCCAGCCGGTCTGGAAGGCTCGGATGGTCGACGTCAACGTTCTCGACGCGGCCGGCTGCATCGCGCTGGGGACCACGGGCCCGGTGCTGCGCGCCGCGGGCCTGCCGTGGGACCTGCGCAAGACCATGCCCTACTGCGGCTACGAAACCTACGAGTTCGACGTGCCGACCGCGCTGGAGGGCGACTCCTTCGCCCGCTACCTGGTGCGGCTGGAGGAGATGGGCGAGTCGCTCAAGATCGTTGAGCAGTGCCTGGACCGGCTGCGTCCCGGCCCGGTCATGGTCGCCGACAAGAAGATCGCCTGGCCGTCCCAGCTGTCTGTCGGGTCCGACGGGACGGGTAACTCACTCGCGTACATCCGGAATATCATGGGGACCTCGATGGAGGCCCTGATCCATCACTTCAAGCTGGTGACCGAGGGGTTCCGCGTCCCGGCCGGTCAGGTCTACACCCAGATCGAGTCGCCGCGCGGCGAGCTCGGCTACCACGTGGTCAGCGACGGCGGCACGAGACCCTTCCGCGTCCATGTGCGGGATCCAAGCTTCGTCAACCTGCAGGCCGTCCCGGCGCTGACCGAGGGCGGCCAGGTGGCGGACGTGATCGTCGGGGTCGCCTCGGTCGACCCGGTGCTCGGGGGAGTTGATCGTTGATGGCGTTCTCGCCGGAGACCCAGTCGGCCGCGCAGGAGATCATCGCCAGGTACCCAGCCGGCCGATCCCGTTCGGCCCTGCTCCCGCTGCTGCACCTGGTACAGGCCGAGCAGGGGTGCGTGACCGCGCAGGGCGTCGCGTTCTGCGCGGACGTGCTGGGCATCACCCGGGCCGAGGTCGGCGCGGTCGCGACCTTCTACACGATGTACAAGCGGCATCCGGTCGGGGACTACCTCGTCTCGGTCTGCACGAATCTGTCGTGCGCGCTGCCCGGTGGCGAGGACGTCTACGAGCGGGTCTCGAAGCTCCTCGGGATCGGCCATGACGAGACGACACCGGACGGGTCGATCACCCTCGAGCACGCTGAGTGCCTCGCGGCCTGCGACTACGCACCGGTTATGACGGTGAACTACGAGTTCTACGACCAGGTCGACCCCGACTCCGCCCAGGCGATCGTCGAGGACCTGCGGGCGGGGCGGCGGCCGGCGCCGGCCCGTGGCGGTCCGCTGTGCTCGTTCGCCGAGGTCTCCCGCCAGCTTGCCGGGTTCGGCGATCCGCGGCCGGAGGGCGTCGCGGGCCCGGGGGTCGGCGAGCCGTCGGTCGTGGGTCTCCTCGTGGCCGAGGCGGCCGGCTGGAGCGCCGAGCAGGCGCCCGCGCCGCTGGTCACCCATGGTGTGGGGGCCGACGCGGCGGCGTGCCCCGCCTCACCGCCTGCCGGGCCGCCGCCCGCGGTGGTTCCGGCGCCGACGACCCCGGCCTCCTCGGAACGGAAGGGGAGCTGACAATGCCCGTCACCCCGGTCCTCACCCGGCGCTGGAACACGCCGGAGTCGTGGACGATCGAGACCTACACCCGCCTCGACGGCTACACCGCACTGCGCACCGCCCTCGCGATGGCCCCGGGTGACCTCATCAAGCTGGTGAAGGACTCCGGGCTGCGGGGGCGGGGCGGCGCCGGCTTCCCCACCGGGATGAAGTGGGGCTTCATCCCGCAGGGCGACGGCAGGCCGCACTACCTCGTCATCAACGCCGACGAGGGGGAGCCGGGCACCTGCAAGGACGCGCCGCTGATGATGGCGGACCCGCACTCGCTCATCGAGGGGATCGTCATCGCGGCCTACGCGGTGCGGGCCGGCCGGGCGTTCGTCTACCTGCGCGGCGAACTGATCCACGCGGCCCGTCGGCTGCAGGCCGCCGTGGCCGAGGCCTACCGGGCCGGTTACCTCGGCCGGGACATCCTTGGCAGCGGCTTCGACCTCGACCTCGTCGTGCACTCCGGCGCGGGCGCCTACATCTGCGGCGAGGAGACGGCACTGCTCGACTCCCTGGAGGGCCGCCGCGGCCAGCCTCGGCTGCGCCCGCCGTTCCCCGCGACGCACGGCCTGTACGCCTCCCCGACGGTGGTCAACAACGTCGAGACGATCGCGTCGGTGCCGTACATCGTGAACTACGGTGTGGACTGGTTCCGGTCGATGGGCCGGGAGCGCTCGCCGGGGCCGAAGATCTACAGCCTGTCCGGGCACGTGACCCGGCCCGGCCAGTACGAGGCCCCGATGGGCACCACCCTGCGGGAGCTGCTCGACCTGGCCGGCGGCGTGCGGGGCGGTCGCGGGCTCAAGGCGTGGACCCCGGGCGGGTCGTCCACCCCGATGCTGACCGCCGAGCACCTCGACGCGCCGCTCGACTTCGAGGGCATGCAGGAGGTCGGGTCGCTGCTCGGCACGGCCGCACTCATGATCATGGATGACACGGTCGACATGCTCAAGGTCGTCCGCCGGCTCACCCAGTTCTACGCGCACGAGTCGTGCGGCAAGTGCACTCCGTGCCGCGAGGGCACCACCTGGATGGTGCAGATCCTGTCCCGGATGGAACGGGGCCAGGGCGACGCCGAGGACGTGGACACCCTCGTCGACGCCTGCGACAACATCTTCGGCCGGGCGTTCTGCGCGCTGGCCGACGGGGCCACCTCCCCGATCGTCTCGGGGATCAAGTACTTCCGGGACGAGTTCATCCCGGTGAGTGCGGTGACCACGAAGCCGAACCCCACCCCGGGAGACGCCACGGCCGGCGACGGCTCGCCCGCGTCCGCCCCGGGTGCCTACGCGGGAGCGCACTGACCATCATGACCGTCGCCCCATCCAGGCCTCGCGCCTCAGAGCCGGCCCAGCCGGTCGCATCCGACCTCATCACCCTCACCATCGACGGGCTGTCGGTGAGCGTGCCCAAGGGCACCCTCATCATCCGCGCGGCTGAGCTGCTCGGCATCGAGATCCCGCGGTTCTGCGACCATCCGCTCCTCGACCCCGTCGGAGCCTGCCGGCAGTGCATCGTCGAGGTGGAGGGCCAGCGCAAGCCGGTCGCCTCCTGCACCACGACGGTGGCCGCCGACATGGTCGTGAAGACCCAGCTAACCTCGCCGGTCGCCCGCAAGGCCCAGGCCGGCACGCTCGAGTTCCTGCTCCTCAACCATCCGCTTGACTGCCCGATCTGCGACAAGGGCGGCGAGTGCCCGCTGCAGAACCAGTCGATGGCGAACGGCGGTGCGGTCTCCCGGTTCAAGGAGACCAAGCGGGTGTACCCGAAGCCGCTGGCGATCTCCACCGAGATCCTGCTGGACCGGGAGCGCTGCGTGCTGTGCGCCCGCTGCACCCGGTTCTCCGCCCAGATCGCCGGTGACCCGTTTATCGAGCTGTTCGAGCGAGGCGCCGCCGAGCAGGTCGCGGTGAGCGAGGGGCAGCCGTTTTCCTCCTACTTCTCCGGCAACACCGTGCAGATCTGCCCGGTGGGGGCATTGACCAGCGCCGCCTACCGTTTCCGGGCCCGGCCCTTCGACCTGGTCTCCACGCCCACGGCGTGCGAGCACTGCGCGTCGGGATGCTCCCTGCGCACCGACCACCGCCGGGGCAGGGTGACCCGTCGCCTCGCCGGCGACGACCCGGCGGTGAACGAGGAGTGGAACTGCGACAAGGGCCGGTTCGCCTTCACCTACGCGCGCGCGGCCGACCGGCTCACCACCCCGCTGATCCGCGACGACGAGACCGGGCAGCTCGTCCCGGCCTCCTGGAGCGAGGCGCTCGAGTACGCCGCGCGGGGACTGGCCGAGTGCCGGGACCGGCGCGGGGTCGGAGTGCTCACCGGCGGGCGGCTGACCCGTGAGGACGCCTACGCCTACGCGAAGTTCACCCGGGTGGCGCTGGCCAGCAACGACGTGGACTTCCGGGCCCGGCCGCACTCCGCCGAGGAGGAGCAGTTCCTCGGGTATGCCGGCACCGGCACCGGCATCGGCATCGGCATCGGCGTCACCTACGCCGATCTCGAGGCCGCCCCGGCCGTGCTCCTGGTGGCCTTCGAGCCGGAGGAGGAGTCGCCCATCGTCTTCCTGCGACTACGTAAGGCCGTGGACAAGCACGGCGCGGCCGTGCACGCGCTCGCACCCCTGGCGAGCCGGGGGCTGACCAAGCTCGCCGGCACCCTCGTGCCGACGCGGCCCGGCGAGGAGGCGGCCGTCCTCGACGTGCTCGCCGCCCCCGACCGGGGCGGGCCGGAAGCACCGACCACGCAGGCCCTGCGGGCGCCGGGGGCGGTGATCCTGGTGGGCGAGCGGGCCGCGGAGTTCCCCGGGGCGCTGTCCGCGGCTGTCCGGCTGGCCGAGGCGACCGGTGCCTCGCTCGCCTGGGTTCCGCGGCGGGCCGGTGACCACGGCGCGGTCTCGGCCGGGCTGCTTCCCTCGCTGCTGCCCGGCGGCCGCCCGGTCACCGACGCCGCCGGGCGCGCCGAGGTCGAGGAGGTCTGGGGGGGTCCGCTGCCCGGCGCGCCCGGCCGCGACACCGACGGCATCCTGGCCGCCGCCGCGGCCGGGCGGCTCGACGGGGTGATCGTGGCCGGGGTCGACGCGGAGGACCTGCCGAATCCGGCGAGTGCGCTCGTGGCGCTCGCCCGGATGCCGTTCTGCATCTCGATCGAGCTGCGCCGGTCGTCGATCGCCGAGGTCGCGGATGTGGTGCTGCCCATCGCCCCGGTGGCGGAGAAGGCCGGCTCGTTCGTCGACTGGGAGGGCCGGCTGCGACCGTTCCAGCGGGCCCTGGACACCCCGGCCCTGCCGGACGTCCGGGTGCTGCACCTGCTCGCCGCCGAGATGGGCCTCGACCTCGGCTTGCCCGACGCCGGCGCGGCCGCCCGCGAGCTGCGCGCCCTGGGCCGGGCCGGCAACGGTGTGAGCCGGGTGCCCGCCCCGTCGGAGCCGATCGCCGAGCCGCCCGTCGCGGGGGCGGGTGAGGCGGTGCTCGCGACCTGGCACCAGCTCGTCGACGACGGCGCCCTGCAGGCCGATGAGCCCTACCTGGCGGGCACCGCGCGCCCGGCGGTGGCCCGCCTGTCCGCCGCGACCGCCGCCGAGATCGGCGCCGTGGCCGGGGGGCGGGTAACCGTCACGACCCCCCGCGGCTCGATCACCCTGCCCGTCGAGGTCACGGCGATGCCCGACCGGGTGGTCTGGGTGCCGACCCACTCGCCGGGCTCGCACGTGCGCCGGGCGCTTGCCGGGCACGCCGGGGTCCTCGTCCGGGTGGGCGCCGCCGGGACGAGCACCCCCGCCGAGGACGATCCCCCTGCCGGGGACGGCACCCCCGCCGGGGACGACACTCCCGGAGGCCGCGCATGAGCGCCACCCCGCCCACGCTCGTCTGGGCCGCGGCCGCGGATCCGGACCTGCACGCGTTCGCCGACGACCCGTTCTGGCTGATCCTGCTCAAGGCCGTCGCGGTGTTCGCCTTCCTGCTGCTGATGACGCTGTTCGCGATCGTGTTCGAGCGCAAGGTCGTCGCGAAGATGCAGCAGCGGGTCGGCCCGAACCGCCACGGCCCGAGGGGCTGGCTGCAGAGCCTCGCCGACGGTGCCAAGCTGATGCTCAAGGAAGACCTCATCCCGGTACTCGCCGACAAGCCGATCTTCATCCTGGCGCCGATCGTCTCCGCGGTGCCCGCGTTCCTCGCCTTCGCGGTGATCCCCTTCGGTCCGGAGGTCTCGATCCTCGGGGAGCGGACCACGCTGCAACTGGCGGACCTGCCGGTGAGCGTGCTCTACCTGCTGGCGGCCGCCTCCCTCGGTGTCTACGGGCTCATCCTGTCGGGCTGGTCGAGCGGGTCCACCTACCCGCTGCTCGGCTCGCTGCGTTCGGCCGCGCAGATCATCTCCTACGAGGTCGCGATGGGGCTCGCGTTCGTCGCGGTGTTCATCTACGCCGGCACGCTGTCGACCTCCGGCATCGTGGCGAGCCAGTCGGGTCGCTGGTACATCGTGCTGGTGCCGTCGTTCGTCCTGTACTGCATCTCGATGGTCGGCGAGACGAATCGGACCCCCTTCGACCTCCCCGAGGCCGAGGGCGAACTGGTCGGCGGGTTCCACACCGAGTACAGCTCCATCAAGTTCGCGTTCTTCTTCCTGGCCGAGTACATCAACATGGTCACCGTCTCGGCGATCGCGACGACCTTGTTCCTCGGGGGCTGGCAGCCTCCGCCCATCCCCGGCCTGTCCGGTCTGAACTCCGGCTGGATTCCGCTGATCTGGTTCGTCCTCAAGCTGCTGGCGTTCCTGTTCTTCTTCATCTGGCTGCGCGGGACGCTGCCGCGGCTGCGGTACGACCAGTTCATGAGCTTCGGCTGGAAGGTGCTCATCCCGGTCGGTCTGGTCTGGGTGCTGGCCGTCGCGACCTTCCGCGTCTACCAGAAGCACGTGGACGACCGCACGCCCTGGCTCGTCGGGTTCGGCGTGGTCGTCGGCATCCTGCTGATCGTCGCGCTCATTGATCCCGGCGGCGCGAGGCACCAGCGGGAGCTGGAGGAGGCCGAGCAGCGCAAGTTGGCCGAGGCGCCGAGCCTCGACCGCATCCCGTGGCCGCCCCCACCGCCGGCCGGTGGACGGGGCCGTCCGGCGGTGTCCGCCGGTGCCTCGGCCAACGGGTCGTCCACTGTCATCCCCGCGGACCCCGGTCCGCGTCAGGAGCGTTGAGTCATGGGGATCCTCGACCCGTACAAGGGGTTCGGCGTCACCTTCGGGACGATGTTCAAGAAGCCGACGACCGAGCAGTACCCGGAGGAAAAAAAGGAGACCGCCTCGCGTTTCCACGGCCGTCACCAGCTCAACCGGCATCCCGACGGCCTGGAGAAGTGCGTCGGGTGCGAGCTGTGCGCCTGGGCGTGCCCGGCCGATGCGATCTATGTCGAGGGCGCGGACAACACCGAGGCTGAGCGGTACTCCCCGGGCGAGCGCTACGGCCGCGTCTACCAGATCAACTACCTGCGGTGCATCCTGTGCGGGCTGTGCATCGAGGCCTGCCCCACCCGGGCGCTGACGATGTCCAACGACTACGAGCTCGCCGACGACAGCCGACAGGATCTGATCTTCACCAAGGAACAGCTGCTCGCTCCGCTGCGCGAGGGCATGGAGGCGCCGCCGCATCCGATGCGGCTCGGCTCCAGCGAGACCGACTACTACACCCGCGACCCCGACGCCCCGCTGCCCTGGCAGATCTCGGAGCAGGAGCAGGCCGCGGAGCGGGAGGCAGCAGACGTCATCGCCCGGCGGACGGCGGGCGAGCACTCCCGGGCGGACGAGGTTCCCGCCCACGGCGCCGGTTCGGAGCGACCACGATGAACCACGAGATCCTCGCCGCCGCGGCGGGGGACATCACCAGCACCTCCACCGGTGAGGCCGCGACCTTCTGGATCCTCGCCCCGGTCGCGGTGCTGGCCGCACTCGGCATGGTGATGGTCCGCAGCGCCGTGCACTCGGCGCTGCTGCTGGTGGCCAACCTGTTCTGCGTCGCGGTGTTCTACCTGATCCAGGAGGCACCGTTCCTCGGGTTCGTGCAGATCATCGTCTACGCGGGCGCGATCATGGTGTTGTTCCTGTTCGTGCTGATGCTCGTCGGGGTTGACTCGTCCGACTCGCTGGTGGAGACCATCCGCGGTCAGCGCCTCGGCGCGATCGTCTTCGGCCTCGGCTTCGCGGGCCTGCTGGCCTTCCCGATCGGTTCGGCGATCGACGGCGGGAGCGCCACGGGCTTGTCCGAGGCGAACACCGGCGGCAACGTCCAGGCGATCGGCCGCCTGCTGTTCACCGACTACGTCTTCGTCTTTGAGGCGATCTCGGCGCTGCTTGTCGTCGCCGCGATCGGCACGATGATCCTCGGCCACCGGGAACGCGAAGGCGGCCGGATCAGCCAGCGGGAGTGGATGCGGCGGCGCTTCACCGAGGGCCGTCAGGTCACCCCGCTGCCTGGGCCGGGGGTCTTCGCCCGGCATGACTCCGCCGACACGCTCGGGCTGTTGCCGGGCGGCGGGCGCGCCTCGGGCATCGGGGGCATCCCCGAGACGCCCGGCGAGCCGGGCGGCGGCATCTCCCGGGACGCGAACGGCTCGGCGCCCATCGGCGCCGGTAAGGGGGACGGTCGATGAACCCCGCGAACTACCTGATCCTCTCCGCGCTACTGTTCACCATCGGCACGGTCGGGGTCCTCGTCCGGCGCAACGCGATCGTCGTGTTCATGTCGGTGGAGCTCATGCTCAACGCCGCGAACCTGACCATGGTCACGTTCTCCCGCATTCACGGGACCCTCGACGGGCAGATCATGGCCTTCTTCGTCATGGTCGTCGCCGCGGCCGAGGTCGTCATCGGCCTGGCCATCATCCTCAGCATCTTCCGAACCCGTCACTCGGCGTCGGTGGATGACGTGAACCTGCTGAAGTACTAGATCCCAGCCAAGCACGAGTACGAGCGCGAGCACCAGATCTTGACCAGCATTCCCACCGCGGACCGGGTCGGGTGGACTCTCCGGTCCGCTCCCGCCGCCGGAACGCGGCTGCGACCGGCCGTCGGCCACGGAAGAACGGACGACACTGCAGTGACGCATTATCGCCAATGGCATCCGCGGCGGAGTCGCGATGAACGCTGACCCGCTTCTGCTCGCCGCCGCCGAACATGGCGGCAGCAAGATCCATTATGCGGCCGCGTCGGGGGTCTTCTCGCTGACCTGGCTGCTCATCGCGCTTCCGTTGGCCGGAGCCGCGGTGCTGTTGCTCGGCGGCCGGCGGACCGACGGGTTCGGGCATCTGCTCGGCACACTGACCTCCGCCGCCAGCTTCGTGATCGGTCTGGTGCTGTTCGCCGGCCTGCTCGACTGCCCCGGTGACGACCGGGCGCTGTCCCAGCAGCTGTACTCCTGGATTCCGGTCAACGGTTTCCAGGTGGACGTCGGTCTGCTGGTCGACCAGCTTTCGGTCGTCTTTGTGCTGCTGATCACCGGGGTCGGGACACTGATCCACATCTACTCGATCGGCTACATGGCGCACGACCCGGCCCGGCGGAAGTTCTTCGCCTACATGAACCTCTTCCTGGCGTCGATGCTGCTGCTCGTCCTGGGCGATAACTTCCTGTCGCTCTACGCCGGCTGGGAGCTGGTCGGACTGTCGTCCTTCCTGCTCATCAAGTTCTGGGAGTACAAGCCGGCCGCCGCCACCGCGGCGAACAAGGCCTTCTACATGAACCGGGTCGGGGACGTCGGGCTGGTGCTCGCGATCATGTTCATGTTCGCCACCGTCGGGTCGACGAGCTACGCCGACGTGTTCGGCTCGGCCGCCGCGGGCGTCATCGGTTACGGCACGATCACCGCGATCGCGCTGCTGCTCCTGCTCGGCGCGTGCGGCAAGTCCGGTCAGTTCCCACTGCAGGCCTGGCTGCCGGACGCCATGGAGGGCCCGACCCCGATCTCCGCGCTCATCCATGCGGCAACCATGGTCACCGCCGGGGTCTACCTCATCGTGCGGGCTGGGCCGATCTTCAACGAGACGCAGGCCGCTCGCACCGTCGTAGTGATCATCGGGGCGGTCACGATCCTGATTGGCTGCGTCATCGGCTGCGCCTACGACGATATCAAGAAGGTGCTGGCCTACTCGACGGTCAGCCAGATCGGGTACATGTTCCTCGCGGTGGGGCTGGGACCGGCCGGCTACGCGATCGGCATCATGCACCTGCTCGCCCACGGCTTCTTCAAGGCCGGCCTGTTCCTCGGATCCGGCTCGGTGATCCACGCGATGCACGACGACCAGGACATGCGCCACTACGGCGGGCTCTGGCGGTACATGCCCATCACCTGGGTGACCTTCGGTTTTGGCTACCTGGCGATCATCGGGTTCCCCGGGTTCTCCGGCTTCTTCACCAAGGACCGGATCATCGAGACCGCCTTCGACAAGGGTGGGACATCGGGATACCTGCTCGGCTCGATCGCGCTGCTGGGCGCGGGCATCACCGCCTTCTACATGTCCCGGCTGTTCCTGATGACCTTCCACGGCAGGCCGCGCTGGACGACGGAGGGCGAGCACGCCCGGCATCCGCACGAGTCCCCGGTGTCGATGACCGGGCCGATGATCGTGTTGGCCGTCGGCTCGGTCCTCGCCGGTGGCCTGTTCGTCCTCGGCCACTCGTTGCAGGACTGGCTCGAACCGGTCGCCGGGACGCACGTCGAGGGCGTCCACACCTTCTCGCCGCTCGTCCTCACCCTGCTCACACTGGTGGTCACCGTCGGCGGCTTCGCCGGCGCCTATGTGCGCTACCAGCTGCGCCCGGTCGAGGCGACGGCCCCGCCGGACTCCAAGGTCACCCTGGTCACCGTCGCCGCCCGTCACGACCTGTTCGCGAACACCTTCAACGAGACCGTCGCGATGCGGCCTGGCCAGTACCTGACCCGTTTCCTGGTCTGGCTGGACCTCGTCGGCGTCGACGGGCTCGTGCGGAGCAGCGCCGCCGCCATCGGCGGCCTGTCGGGGCGGATGCGCCGCCTCCAGACCGGCTTCGTCCGGTCCTACGCTCTGTCAATGTTGGGAGGTGCCGTCCTCGTGGTCGGCGCGCTGTTGCTGGTGAGGGCGGGCTGACATGCACACAGTCCCCTGGTTGACGATCATGTTGATCGTCCCGGTCGCGGGTGCGGTGATCGTCGCCGCTCTGCCCCGCCGGCTGTCGACCCTCGCCAAGCAGCTCACCCTCGGGCTCTCGCTGGCGGTCCTGGTGCTCGCGGTCCTTGCGACTGCTGCCTACGACCCGAACAAGGCCGGCTTCCAGTTCGGCCAGTCCTACGACTGGATCAAAACCTTCGGCATCTCCTACTCGGTGGGAGCCGACGGCATCTCGCTGGTGCTGATCCTGCTGGCCGCGCTGCTGGTGCCGGTCGTGGTCCTGGCGTCCTGGGACGAGGCAGACGCGGATGGCGGGACGACCGGCGCGACGGACCCGACCGGCGCGGCCGCCGTCGGGGCGGACGACTCCGGGCCCGGAGCCGGGACGCGGAGCAGGCGGTCGGTCCCGGCGTTCTTCGCGCTGTTGCTGGCGCTGGAGGCCGGGATGATCGGCGTGTTCGCCGCCACCGACGTCTTCCTCTTCTACGTCTTCTTCGAGGCGATGCTTATCCCGATGTACTTCCTCATCGGGAGCTACGGCCCGGTCAGGGAGCAAGCGCAGCGCTCCTACGCAGCGGTCAAGTTCCTGCTCTACAGCCTCTTCGGTGGCCTGCTGATGCTCGCCGCCGTGATCGGGCTGTACGTCGTCTCCGCCGACAACCTCGGCAGCGGAACCTTCGACTTCGCCACCCTGCGGCAGATGGACATCACCCCCGAGGTGCAGAAGCTGCTGTTCCTCGGCTTCTTCCTGGCGTTCGCCATCAAGGCCCCGCTGTTCCCGTTCCACACCTGGCTGCCCGACGCCGGCGCGCAGTCGCCCACTGGCGGCGCGGTGCTGCTGGTCGGGGTGCTGGACAAGGTGGGCATGTTCGGACTGATCCGGTACTGCATCCCGCTGTTCCCCGACGCGGCCGACTACTTCGCCCCGCTGGTGCTGGGGCTGGCGGTGACCGGCATCTTCTACGGCGCCCTGCTCGCCATCGGGCAGCGGGACATGAAACGGCTGGTCGCCTACACCTCGCTGGCCCACTTCGGCTTCATCGCGCTGGGCACCTTCGCCTTCACTTCCCAGGCGGGCAGCGGCGCGGTGCTCTACATGGTCAACCACGGCCTGTCCACCGGCCTGCTTTTCATGGTCGTGGGCTTCCTGGTGGCGCGCCGCGGCACCCGTGACGTCGGCGCTTACGGTGGTCTGGCCAGGGTGACGCCGGTGCTCGCCGGGGTGTTCCTCGTCGCCGGACTGTCGTCGTTGGCGTTGCCCGGGACGAACAGCTTCGTCAGCGAGTTCCTGGTGCTGATGGGGACGTTCACCCGGAACAAGCCGCTGGCGATCGTCGCGACCACCGGCATCGTGCTGGCCGCGATCTACATCCTGTACCTCTACCAGCGGACGATGACCGGGCCGGTGGTGCACGAGGAGAACAAGGTCCTGGTCGACCTCAGCCTGCGCGAGAAGCTCGTCGTCGCCCCGATGGTCGCGCTCATCGTCGCGCTCGGGGTCTACCCCAAGCCGCTGCTCGACATCATCACGCCGACGGTGACGGCGACCTATGCCGATATCGGCAAGTCTGACCCGGCTCCGACGCACTCGGTGACCGCGGAGTCCGGAGGCCACTCGTGAGCGCCACACCCGACCTTCTCCTGGCGCAGGAATCGAACCCGATGATCACGCTGCCGTCGATCGAATACTCCTCGCTCAGCCCGATCCTGATCGTGTTCGGGGTCGCGCTCGTCGGGGTGCTCGTCGACGCCTTCGCCACGAAGCGGGCCCGGCGGACCTTCCAGCCGATCCTGGCGGGTGCGGGCTTCGTCGCCGCGCTCGTGGCCGTGGCGGTGCTGCATGGCCGGCAGGCCATCCTCGCCTCCGGTGCGCTGGCGATCGACGCGCCGACCCTGTTCATGCAGGGCACGATCCTGGTCTTCGCCCTGCTGTCGGTGCTGCTGGTGGCCGAACGCCAGCTTGACTCGTCCGGCGGGGCGATCGTGGCCTCGGCCGCGATCACTCCAGGCTCGAAGGGATCGACGGCGCAGCAGACCTCGGCAGACGTGCAGACCGAGGCGTATCCGCTGATGGTCTTCTCGGTCACCGGGATGATGCTCTTCGTCGCATCGAACAACCTGCTGGTGATGTTCGTGGCGCTGGAGATCCTCTCGCTGCCGCTGTACCTGCTGGCCGGGCTCGCCCGGCGCCGCCGGCTGCTGTCGCAGGAAGCGGCGATGAAGTACTTCCTGCTCGGGGCGTTCTCCTCGGCCTTCTTCCTCTACGGCGTCGCGTTTGCCTACGGATTTGCCGGCAGCGTGGAGTTCGGGGCGATCGCGGACGCGGTCGGCAACGCCGGTGTGAACGACACTTACCTCTATCTGTCGTTCGCGCTGCTGGCGGTGGGTCTGTTCTTCAAGATCGGCGCCGCGCCGTTCCACTCCTGGACGCCGGACGTCTATCAGGGCTCGCCGACGCCGGTTACCGCGTTCATGGCGGCGGGGACGAAGGTCGCCGCGTTCGGCGCCCTGCTGCGGGTCTTCTACGTCGCCTTCGGGGGGCTGCGCTGGGACTGGCGACCAATCCTGTGGACGATCGCCATCCTCACCATGGTGGTCGGCGCGGTGCTTGCCCTGACCCAGCGCGACATCAAGCGCATGCTGGCCTACTCTGCGATCGCGCACGCCGGGTTCCTGCTGGTGGGCCTCGCCGGCACCAACACCGACGGCCTGCGCGGCTCGATGTTCTACCTGGTGACCTACGGCTTCACGACGATCGCCGCCTTCGCCGTGGTCTCCCTGGTCCGTACCGGCGACGGCGAGGCCGGCGACCTGTCCCAGTGGCGGGGGCTCGGCAGGACCTCGCCCCTGCTGGCCGGGACGTTCTCGTTCCTGCTGCTCGCGCTCGCGGGGATCCCGTTGACGAGCGGGTTCACCGGGAAGTTCGCGGTGTTCCAGGCCGCGATCGCCGGGGACGCCACCCCGCTGGTAGTCGTTGCACTGGTGTGCAGCGCCATCGCCGCCTTCTTCTACGTGCGGGTCATTGTGCTGATGTTCTTCTCCGAGCCGCTCGCCGAGGGTCCGGTGGTGGTGACCCGCCCGACGTTGACTTTCGCCGCGGTCGCCATCGGCACTGTGGCTACTCTTGTACTGGGAGTAGCGCCACAGCCACTCCTGGACCTCGCGACGACCGCCGCGACGTCCGGCTTCGTACGCTGACGGTGGTATGAGCGCTATCGGGCTGGACGTCGTGGGGATCAGGACCGATCCTGATCTGGAAAAGGCCGTGCGGATGGGTCTTGTCCGGGTGGAGGATCTGCTGCGCGAGTCGGTGCGCAGCGAATCCGCCTTCGTGACCGAGACCTCCCGCCATCTCGTCGACGCGGGGGGGAAACGTTTCCGTCCGATCGTCGTGCTGCTGGCGGCGCAGTTCGCCGATCCCGAGGCCGACGGGGTGGTGCCGGCGGCGGTGGCGATCGAACTCACCCATCTGTCGACGCTGTACCACGACGACGTGATGGACGAGGCGCCGCGGCGGCGGGGAGCGGCCTCCGCGAACACGCGGTGGACGAACACGGTCGCCATCCTCACCGGGGACTACCTGTTCGCCCGCGCCTCCGACATCACCGCGGACCTCGGCCCGGAGGCGACCCGCATCCTCGCCCGGACGATCGCGACCCTGTGCGAGGGGCAGATCCGGGAGACCGTGGGCCCGGCGCCCGGGCAGGACCCGGTCGAGCACTATCTGCGGGTCATCACGGACAAGACCGCCTCGCTGATCGCGACCTCGGGTCGGCTCGGTGCCATGCTGGCGGGCGCTGACCCGATCACCGTCGACACCCTCGCGACCTTCGGGGAGCTTTTCGGGGTGGCTTTCCAGTTGTCCGACGACATCATCGATGTTGCCTCGGACCCGGTGGACTCGGGCAAGACGCCCGGCACGGATCTGCGGGAGGGGATCCCGACCCTGCCGGTGCTCTACGCGCTGCAGGCCGATGACCGGGCGGCGGGACGGCTCCGGGAGCTCATCACCACCGGATTCGCCCCCGGCGACGGGAACACGGAGGACCGGGTGGGCGAGGCTCTCGATCTGCTGCGCAGCCACGTGGGCATGGCCCGGGCCCGGGCGGAACTCGTCTCCTGGTCGAGCCGGGCGCGGGAATGCCTCGCGCCGTTGCCGGACAATCCGGCGAAGACCGCCCTGGAGTCCCTCGCCGACTTCGTGGTCGACCGCACCGGCTGAGCGCGGCGCGGGACCGCCCGGTCCCGGAAACAAGGTGACCTGGCCGAATCTGGTGAGACCCGGCCAGGTCGGAGGGCGTCCTGGGTCAGTGCCCCGACGTGACCGCCGTCGTGGCGGTGGTTCCGGCCGGGTCGGCGTGGCCCTTCGTGGCACCGGCCTGCGTACCGAAGAATGTCTCGAGCAGCGGAGTGACGTCGATCGGCGTCGGATGGAACGGCAGGGAGCCACCGGCCGAAGTCGGCGTCGGGCTCGTGGAGGGGGTCGGGTCGCCCCACGGCCACGAGTCGGTCGGCGACGGCGATGTCGTGGCCGCGCCGGCGGTGCCCGTCGGACTGGGCGCGATGGTACGCAGGTCGGTGGGGCTTGTGTTGGGTGAGCTGAGCTCGTCCCGCGGCGTCAGTGGCACGATCGGGATCGGCGAGGTGCCGGGGCTCAGGTACGCCTCGCCGGTGGCGTGGGAGGAACCTGATCGCCCGGACGGACTACCCGGGTGGGCGGTCAGGCCGGACTGGCTCGTGCTCGGCGCCAGCAGCGCCTGGGGCGGAGTGGGCAAGGTGGCTTGCGGACGGTCGCGGGAGGCCTGCGTCTGCGAGGAGCCGAAGGCGGCCCCGCCTGTGTACTGGACCCGAGGCGCCTCGCCGCCGTTCGGGCCGGTCGTGGCGCCCGTCGGATCGCCGCCCAGGGCTACGCCGGCGACCAGCGCGGACAGCCCGGCGAGCGAGACGGTTCCCGCCGCGGCGAGCCGCACCCGCCCGCTGCCCCGCCGACTGGCCGGTGCCCGGTGCGCGCCGGGCATCCGGCCGGGGCTCTCGGCGGGCGGGCTCGCCGGATGGATGTCGGCGGGCCGGTGGCTCCCGGTGGGGGAGGTGGGCCCGGGAACGTGGAGGGGTTCGTAGAGGGTGCCGAGGGTGCCGCCGGCTTGGACCCCGGCGGCGGCCGTCGTGGTCGTCGTGGCGAACCGTGGCCGGCCGGTCCGGGACAGCGTGTCCAGCGGCCGGCGACGCTGGGCGGCATCGCCGACCCGGCTGGCT
>NZ_CDWTMO010000062.1:0-20455 GCF_977946435.1 Frankia sp. CgKIO3
TGCGGAAGACAGACCTAGGGGTGCCGCACCGGTGGACGACGCGCCCCGGGCCTGGGCAACCCGGACCTGGGCAACCCGGACCTGAGCAACCCGGGCCTGGGCGAGGAGCTCGCCAAGCCGGCGCACGTCCGGATCGGTCAGCAGGCGTTCCACCGTAACCGGCCGACCGGCGGAGTCGGTCACCGGGAGCCGCCAGTTCGGATAGGCATCGGTCGTGCCCGGCAGATTCGGCTGATGCCGGTCGCCCAGCGCGTCACCCGGCGACCCGAGCACGATGCGGCACGGAGACCGCACCAGCAGCCGGTGCAGCGCGAAAACGATCTCCTGCCGAACGGCGGGGCCGAACGCCTCCCGGAGGGCGGGGTCAAACTCCGGCCGGCCGCTCCCGCCGGGGTTCCCCCGTCCGCCGAGGCCCGCCGCTGCGCCAGCCGGATCCACCAGTCCCTCGGATCGCACCAGCTCGACCAACGCGTCCCGCTCGGCTCGCCAACCGGCCGCCTCGGCCTCCTCCGAACGCCCGAGCAGCCCCAACCGGGCGCGGGTGCGCACGTGCTCGCCCTCGAGGTAGCCGGCGGCGGTGGGCAGGTCGTGCGTGGTGAGGCTGGCCATCGTCGCCGCCCGGTACGCCGTCGGCGGCGACGGCCGGCCCTCGGCGTCCTGCTCGAACCACAGCACCGTCGAACCCAGCACGTCCAGGCGGGCGAGCGTCGTCGCCACCGACGCCTCGACGGTACCCAGATCCTCCCCGACGACGACGGCGCCGGCGCGGGCGGCCTCCAACGCGAGCAGGCCGAGCATCGCCTCGGCGTCGTAACGCACGTACGTCCCGTGAGCGGCGCCCGCCCCAGCCGGAATCCACCACAGCCGGAACAGGCCGAGGATGTGGTCGACCCGCAGCCCGCCGCCGCGGCGCAGCACCGAGGCAACCATCTGACGCAACGGCGCGTACCCGGCCTCGGCCAGGGCATCCGGCCGCCACGGCGGCAGCCCCCAGTCCTGGCCCTGCTGATTGAAGGTGTCCGGTGGGGCCCCCACGCTCGCGCCGACGGCGAGAACGTCCTGCAGTGCCCAGGCGTCCGCACCGCCCGGATCGACGCCGACGGCCAGGTCGTGCACGATCCCGGCGGCCATCCCGGCGGCCCGGGCGGCGGCCTGCGCCGCGGCGAGCTGCTGGTCGCAGCGCTGCTGGAGCCACACGTGGAAGGCGACGCGGTCGGCCAGCTCCGCCCTCGCCTCGGCGACGGCGGGCGCGCCCGGATGAGCGAGACGCGCCGGCCAGGTCCGCCAGTCCGGGCCGTACCGCTCAGCGAGCGCGCTCCAGGTCGCGAAATCGATCAGGTCGGACCCGGCCGGCTCGGCGGATGCCACCTGCTCGCCGCCGCGCCGGAAGACCTCGAAGAGCAGTTCCAGCGCGGCCAGCTTCGCCCGCCACACCGCGTCCCGATCGAGCAGACCGTCCCGCCGACCGTCGCGGCGGGCGCCGCGGGCGAGCTCGTCAACGGCCGACCGGGTGGCGGGATCGGCCCGAGCGTACTCGGGCGTCCGCTCCGGTCGCAGGTAGAGCGGGGAGACAAAACGGCGGCTCGCGGGCGAGTAGGGGGACGCCGCGACGGGCAGGGTCGGCGCACCCGCATGCAGCGGATTCACCAGCAGCACGTCAGCACCTGCCCGGCCCGACCAGTCGGCGAGCGTCGCGAGATCGCCGTAGTCCCCCATCCCCCAGGACGACGCCGAGGTGAGCGCGTAGAGCTGGATCATCCAGCCCCAGGCGCGGGCCGGCGGAGCGAGGGCGGCGGGGCCGGGCACCGCGGCCGGCACGGCGACGACCTGGCAGCGATGCCGCTCGGTTCCGGCGTCGACGTGCAGCACGTGGTCCCCCAGGGGCAGGCCCACCGGGAGCCCGATCGGCCGGGCGACCCAGGGCACGCCGTCGAGCACCCGCTCGGCCAGGGGGGCGCCAGGGGGATCGAGGACGACCCGGCCGCCGGTGCCGAGCTCCAGCTCGGCGTATGGAATGACATCCACGGGCGTGTGAACGACCACCGGGCGCGGTGCTGCGGCGACGACGACGGCGCAGGCCGGCACCCGGCGTCGCCAGGGCCGTTCCAGCGCCGCCGCGAGCGCCGCGGCGGGATCCGTCGGATCGACCCCCGCCAGCCGCAGGACGGCCCGGACGGTGTCCGGCGCAACCTGTACCGGGACACCATCGGCCCCGAGGTAGGACGTCGCCACACCGGACACCGCGGCGAGTTCGGCGAGGACCTGGTCGACGGCGGGGTCCACCACCGGCGCCCCGGCGGGCTGCGGTTCCGCCGGGGCGGTGGGACCAGTGGCGGGCACGGGGGACGCGGACGCGGGGGACGCGGGCGCGGATGCGGTGGGCACGGCAGGGCAGTCGGAAGTCACGACCTGAGATTCTCGCCCGCGCGGTCCGGAGGCGGAGCGGCGCCGCCCGGCGGGTTCGGCTCCGGGCCCGGTGCGGTGGCCGGGCCCAGCGGACCGGGGTCGTCGACGACCGGCAGCCGCATCCGCAGCAACGCCCCGCCACTCGGAGAGCTCTCCGCGGTGACGGTACCCCCGTGGGTGTGCACGGCATCCGCGACGATCGCGAGGCCGAGCCCGGATCCGGGCAGGCCCCGCGCGGAGGTGGCCCGGTAGAAGCGGTCGAACACCTGCGCGCGGTCCTCCGGCGCGATGCCCGGTCCGTCATCCGCGACGGTTACCTCGCCGTCCCGGGAGCCGACCCGGACGACGGAGGCGGGCGGCGAGAACTTCACGGCGTTGTCGAGCAGGTTGGTGACTGCCCGTTCGAGCATGTTCGCCCGCCCGTCGACCGTCGAGGACGTCGCGTCGACCTCGATGCCGACGCCCTTGCCGGTGGCGCGGCGCCGGGCCCGTTCGGCCGCGGATCGCACGATCTCCGCGAGATCGAGCCGTTCCACCTCCTCGGTGGGCGCCTCGTCCCGGGCGAGCTCGACCAGTTCACTGACGAGGCCGGACAGTTCGCGCATCTGCGCGCCCACGTCGCGCAGCAGCGCCTCACGGTCGGCCGCGGGCAGCGCGCGATGCGGGTTCGCTTCGGCGCGCAGCAACAGTTCGATGTTCGTGCGCAGGCTCGTCAACGGGGTGCGCAGCTCGTGGCTGGCATCGTCGACGAGCTGGCGCTGGCGGGCCCGGGACGCCTCCAGCGCGCGCAGCATGCTGTTGAGGCTCTCCGCCAGCCGGGTGATCTCGTCGGATCCGGTCACCGGGATGAGCGCCGACAGATCCTGGGTGCGAGCGACCTCCTCGGCGGCCGCGGCCGCGGCGTCAACGGGTTTGAGCGCGGCACGTGCCACGATCTGTCCGGCGAGCACCGAGCCGACCACCCCGACGATCCCGACGACGAGCAGCACCAGCGCGAGATCGCGCAGGGTCCGGTCGACGTCGGTGGTCGGCCGGGCGAGCTGCAATGCACCGCCGGACGCGGGACGTTGCAGCGGAACCGTGACAAGTCGGTAGGACTGCCCGTCGATGGCGATCGTGCGCAGGTTCTGGGCCCGCTCCCGCCGGGCCACCTCGGCGTCGGCGGAGTCGACCGGGATCCGCATGCTGTTCCAGGACGAGACGGCGTTCTCCAGCGGATTGCCGGCGGCATCGAGGAACTGGCCCTCCAGCCCGAAGCTGAACGCCTGCAGTTCCAGCCCCAGCGGACTGGTCTGGATGGTGTGCGCCGACGCCTCAGCCTGCTCTACGAGCTGGTCGTCGATGGCCTGGTTCAGCACGATGCTGGTCGCCCCCAGCGACACCCCGGCGACGACCGTCACGGCGGCAGCCACCGCCATCCCGACAAGCAGGGCGAGCCGAGCCCGCAATGTCAGCTGACCGAGCGGGGAGGAAAACCGGATCCTGGAGTGACGTCCCGGGTGGACGCGCCGCGTGAACCCGTCCAACCGGCCGGCGCGCCCGTTCACCGCCACCTGCCCCACTGCCGGCTGCCCCGCTGCCACCTGCCCCGCTGCCGGGCGACCCGTCAACGGCTGCGGCCACCACGGCGATGGCGCGGCCCCCTGGTCGGGGGCACTGCTCACGCGCGGTCCCCCGACGGCTCACGCAGCACGTAGCCAACTCCGCGCACGGTGTGCAACAGCCTGGGCTCGCCGTTCGCCTCGAGCTTGCGGCGCAGGTAGCTCACGAAGACCTCCAGCGAGTTCGATGTCGGGCCGAAGTCATACCCCCAGACCCGCTCCATGATCATGGAGCGGGAGAGCACCTGACGCGGATGGGCGAGAAACAACTCCAGCAGCTCGAACTCGGTCTTGGTCAGAATCAGCTCCCGATCACCGCGGGTCACCTGGCGGCTAGCCTGATCCAGACAGACCCCGCCATAGCACAGCGTCGAGCCGGGGATCCCCTTGGACCCGTCCGAACCGGCCGCCCGCACCCGCGCGGCCAACGCCGCCCGGCGGATCAGTGCCCGCAACCGGGCGAACAGCTCCTCCAGCGCGAACGGTTTGACCAGGTAGTCGTCGGCACCGACGTCCAAGCCGCTGACCCGGTCGGCCAAGCCGTCCCGGGCGGTCAGCATGAGCACCGGGACGTCGTCGCCCTGGGCCCGCAGCCGACGGCAGGTCTCCAGCCCGTCCACCCGGGGCATCATCACGTCCAGCACGACGATGTCCGGCCGCTCGCGGCCGATGACGCCGAGCGCGTCCGCCCCGTCCACCGCCGTGGCCACCTCGTACCCCTCGAACCGCAGCGAGCGTTCCAGGGACTCCCGGACCGCCGCGTCGTCGTCCACCACCAGTACCCGCACGCCCCCAGTCTGCCTTCACCCGACGCGGTGATGGTGCTGCGCGGGGCCGGTCTCAGGAAGACATACCGCGATCCTCAGGACAGTTTCAGCCACCGTGAGCCCAGACTGCCCAGCACGCCCAAACCGCCCAGACCCACCGGCACGCCCAGACTCACCGGCACGCCCAGATCATCCCCTCAACCGCGACGGGTCGGGGGCGGGCGGGTCGATCCGTGCCCGCGGCAGATCCGTCCCCTGAGCGTCCGCGGCACCCCCGCCGACCCCGGCATCCGGATCCGCGTCGTCCTCCGCACGGCTCCCGGCGGTCTCCTCGTCGTCGTTGACCATGATCACCTCACTGCGTTGCACGGAACCGAGCTCGATCCCGGCCGCGCCAAGCGAGGTCCGGACCCGCTCACGCAGCTCGCGCGCGACCTCCCACTGCTTGAGCGGCTGGGTCTTGATGGCGACACGCAGGGTGTAACCGTCCGAGGTCATGGTCTCCATCCCCCAGACCTCGGGCTCGGCGAGGATGAGGCTGCTCCACTTCGCGTCCGCCCAGAGCTCGTTCGCCGTCCGGGCCAGCACCCGTTTGGCGGTGGCGACCTCGGTGTCGTAGTCGAGCGGAACGTCGAGCACGGTCCGTGCCCATTGCTGGCTCTTGTTACCGACCCTGGTGATCTCGCCGTTCCGGACGTACCAGACGGTGCCCTCGACGTCACGCAGTCTGGTCGTCCGGAAACTGACCGCCTCCACGGCACCGGAGACCGGACCGAGATCGATCACGTCTCCCACCCCGTACTGGTCCTCCAGCAGCATGAACATCCCCGACAGGAAGTCCCGGACGAGGTTCTGCGCACCGAAACCGACCGCGACTCCCAGCACACCGGCGCTGGCGACGATGGGGGCGAGATTGATACCCAGCTCGCCCAGGATGCTGAGGAAGGCCAGGCCGAAGATGAAGATGGACGTCACGCTGCGCAGCAGCGAACCGACCGTCGCCGCACGCTGACGGCGCCTTTCCATCAGCACCGCCGGATCGCCGAACGCGCCCAGCAGAGAGCCGGCGCGGGAACCCCGGAACAACCCGCCCCAACTGCCGGAACCGGTCCGTTCGGTGGCGTGTCCGATGTCGGTGGTGCGCCGGATGAACCGGTGCAGCAGCGCCCGCACCACAAACGCGATCACCAGAATGAGCGCGATGCGGATCGGGGTACCGAGGAACACCTCAGCCCCGGAGGCAAGATAATTACTGTGGGTAATGTCGTAGACGGTGCGGCACAGCAGCCCCGGATCGGTCCCGCAGGCGTCCCGCAGCGCGGTCGCAACGCCCTCCAGGGACACCAGCGGGTCAGAGGTCACCGACGGGCTCGGCGAGGGCAGTGGGGTGGGCGTCGTCAGCCCGGACGTCGGGCCCGGCACTTCGGTGGGTGACGGCGAGGCGGACAGCAGCATTCCCAGCGACGGGATGAGAGGCTGAGCCAGCAGGGACGGGGCGGGCGTCACGGCGTCGATCATCCTTCCGGTCGATTGCGATCATTCGAAGTTCCTCGAGCAGGCCGAGGTCACCGGCCCTCCCGCGCTCACGGCGGCGCGGGCGGCGGCCGCAGATCAGTCTCACCCATGCCGGTGGCCCGGCGGTGGGGGCCCCGATCCGGTCGGCGGACAGCCACGCTCCGACCCAACCCGGCCAGGTCTCCCATCACACCCGAAAAAGCACTTTCCGTATTGATGCGGTCACAAAATGGTCGCCTGTATGTGACAAAGGCCACGAGATATGTGCAGCGCCACGGCACGAAAGGCGATGACCATGCAAACAGGCTCGCGTTCTGCCGCAGAAGAAGGTTGACTGTCCATTGTCACCGGAGACGCTGGGCAGAACGGCCCGCAAAGGGCCCTCGGTGGGCAGGAGGTCGGCGCGTGGCAGAGGCGCTGGTTCTCAATGCCACGTACGAGCCTCTGTGCGTGGTGTCGCAAAGGCGCGCGCTGGTGTTGGTCCTGACCGACAAGGCCGTCATGGTCGAATCGGCCGGGCAGGTTCTTCGGTCCGCGACGGCCTCCGTCGATGTCCCGATCGTGGTCCGGTTAGCGCGTTTCATCCGGGTGCCGTACCGCTCGCAGATCCCGCTGACCCGCAAGGGTGTGCTGGCCCGCGACCATCATCGCTGCGTGTACTGCAATGCTCCGGCAACATCACTTGATCATGTCATTCCACGCTCCCGTGGGGGCCCGCATGCGTGGGAAAACGTCGTGGCGGCCTGTGGCCGCTGCAACCATCTGAAAGCCGACCGGGCCGTCGCTGATCTCGGCTGGCGGCTCCGCACGGCGCCACGGGCGCCGAGCGGAGCCGCTTGGCGCATTCTGGGCTCCCGTCGGATGGATCCACGCTGGTCGGCCTACCTGAGTACCGACGTGACCGAGGCCGCCTCGGCCTGACGGCACCCGCCCGGAGCGTCCTCTGCCCGGGCGTCCCCGCCTGCCCGGGCGCCCCGCCTGTTCGAGGCGTTCCCAGGCACGGCGACGGCAGATCGGCCGGATGCCAGGGTACGGCGGGACCTGCCAGGGCAGCTAACCTGCATGCGCATCCTCGTCACCGGGGCGACCGGGTACATCGGCGGCCGGCTGGCTCCCCGCCTGCTCGACCGTGGCCACCATATCCGGGCCATGACCCGGGATCCCCTCCGGCTGCGGGACATCCCATGGGCCGCCCGGGCGGAGGTCGTCCGCGCCGACGCCCGGGATCCGGAGTCGTTGCGGTCCGCGCTCGACGGGATCGAGGTCGCCTACTACCTCATCCACTCGATCGACGGTGGTGGTGACTTCTCCGCGGTCGACCGGCGGGCGGCGAACGCCTTCGCCGTCGCGGCCCGGGCGGCCGGTGTCCGCAGGATCGTCTACCTCGGCGGGCTGAGCCCGGCGACGACGGGTGGCACGTCCGCCCATCTGAGCTCCCGCCAGGAGGTCGGGAGGATCCTGCTCGGCTCGGGGGTGCCGACGATCGTGCTGCGTGCGGCGGTCGTCATCGGCAGCGGCAGCGCCTCGTTCGAGATGCTGCGCTACCTGACGGAGCGCCTGCCGGTGATGCTGACGCCGCGCTGGGTGCGGACCAGGATCCAACCGATCGCCGTCCGGGACGTGCTGCACTATCTGATCGGCGCTCTGGACGTCCCCGACGACGTCGAGGGCACCTTCGACGTGGGCGGCCCGGACATCCTGACCTATGCGGAGATGATGCAGTGCTTCGCCGCCGTCGAGGGGCTGCGGCGCCGGATCATCGTCCCGGTTCTGATCCTGTCCCCCGAGCTGTCCTCGCTGTGGGTCGGGCTCGTCACCCCGGTGCCGGGCGGCATCGCGAGGCCGCTCATCCGTTCCTTGCGCAACGAGGTGGTGGCCCACGACCACCAGATCGCCCGCTGGATCCCCGATCCCGCCGAGGGACTGCTGCCCTTCGACGCCGCGGTGGCCCTCGCGCTGGCCCGGGTGCGGGCACGTTCGGTGAAGACCCGCTGGTCGACGGCGGTGTGGCCGGGATCGGGAGGCGCATCGGACGACGGGGACGGCGCCGGTGCCACGCGCCCCCCGAACGAGCCCCTGCCGACCGACGCGCAGTGGGCCGGGGGATCCCTCTACGTCGACGAGCGCAGCATGGCCGTGGCGGCGCCGCCGGCCTGTCTGTGGCACGTCATCGAGGGCATCGGGGGCGACAACGGCTGGTACTCGTGGCCCCTGGCCTGGTCCGCCCGCGGCTGGCTGGACACCGCCCTCGGTGGCGTCGGTCTGCGCCGGGGTCGGCGTGATCCGCAGCGGGTGCACGCCGGGGAGGCTCTGGACTTCTGGCGGGTCGAGGAGATCGAACCGGGCCACCTGCTCCGGCTGCGTGCCGAGATGAAGCTGCCCGGCGAGGCCTGGCTGGAACTACGCTCGATGATCGACGCCGAGGGCACCACGACCTACTGGCAGCGCGCGAGTTTCCTGCCCCGCGGACTTCCCGGGCAGCTCTACTGGTGGTCGGTCAGCCCGTTCCACGCGGCCGTCTTCGGTGGAATGCTACGCAACATCGTGCGCAAGGCCGAGGACGAATGGGCCACCGGCGCCGTCGCCACCGCCTGATCACGCGGCCTCGGCCCGGCTCGTCAGGTGGCCCGGCAGCGGATGCTATCCCCAGGAGCGGCCCTGGACCGGCGGGTCGAGGGGAGGCTTCCGGGACAGGCCCGCCGAGGGAGACGGATTGGGCCTGACGATCGGTCTCGTCGGGCCGGCGGCACCCGGCTCCCGGTCGGGTATCTCGATATCGAACCAGACACGCTTGCCCCCGGGGGTCATCTCCACGCCCCAGGCCAGCGCCAGCGCCTCGACCAGCAGCAAGCCCCACCCCGACTCGGGCTCGGGTTTGTTCTCCGCGGCCGCGCCGGGCCGGGGCAGATGCGCGCCTTCCCGGTCCTCGACACTGATCCGCAGCCGACCGGGTTCCATCGATGCCCGCAGCACCAGATCACTGCGGGCGTGCAGCACCGCGTTCGTCACCACCTCGCTGACCAGCAGCGTCGCGTCCTCGACGGAGGTGATCCCGCATTCGGCGAGGACCGAGCGCATCGCTGTCCGGGCCTCGCCGGCCGACGCGGCCACCGCGGGCAACGCGAGTTCGAGCAATGGCGGGTTCACGGCCTGCGTGGTGAGCACCACCATGGCAGTATCGTCGTCGGTCCGGGCCGGGAGACCGGCGGCGATCAGGCACCATTCGAGCAGCGTGCGGGCGGTCTCCTCGACGGGGCCCTCGCCGGGGCCGTTGACGGTGTCCGGACCGAACCAGCTACGTGCCGCGAAGTTCACCCTGCGCGCCCGGCGCCGCCGGTCCACCCAGGAGCGACGTTCCGGCACCCCGGGGGGTGGGCCGAGCGACGGGCCGGGGGCCCGCCGATCCGTCCACGCCTTCCCGGTCCGTTCCGCGCTCAGGCCAACGCCCTCGCCCCCGCTTCCAGCCGCCACGTCGGCACCCGCCGCGACTTCGACCGCCTCGAGGCCTGCCGCGGCCGCCCGGGCACGCTGTGCGGTAAGACCGCGTCGAAGATTGTCCAAGCCGTCCACGAGCGGGCGGCGTCGCGACTCCACCAGGCCGTCGGTGAACATCACCAACGCCGATCCGGGTGGAAGCGCGACGGTCGTCTCGCTGAACACCGCCCCCTCGCCGACTCCCAGCGGGAGCCCGGGGTCGAGCACCAGATAGTCGGGGTCCTCGTCGGGAAGGATCACCAACGGCGCGGGGTGGCCGGCGTTCGCGATCGTCGCCCGGCCGGTGTCCCGGTCGTAGACGGCGTACATACAGGTCGCGAGCTGGAGACCGGGCAGCAGGCCGACGACCCGGTCAAGCCGGGTCAGCACCTCGACGGGGCTCCAATCCTCCAGAGCGTAGGCGCGCAGCGCCGCCCGCAGCTGGCCCATCACCGCCGCGGCATGCAGGCCGCGCCCCATCACGTCACCGATGGCCACCCCGACTCGCCCCCCGGCGAGCGGTATGACATCGTAGAGATCGCCTCCAACCTCCGTCCCTGCCGTTCCCGGCCGGTACTCCATCGCGATCTCGACCCCGTCGAGTGCGGGGGGATGCGCCGGCAGGAGCGACCGTTGCAGGGTCAGCGCGGACTCCTGTGCCTCGCGGAAGCGTTGTGCGTTCTCCAGCGCGACGGCCCCCCGCCGGGCGAGGTCCTCCAGCAGGTTCACCTCCGCTTCGGAATAGAAGCCGGTGCCGCGCCCGACAGTGATCGCGCCGAGGATCCGGCCGTGCGCCGGCAACGGGACGGTGACGGTGGGACCGCTCTGGATCCGGCGGAACTGCTGGTAGGCGAGCTCGTACGGGAACAGCGGCACCGGGCGCAGCTCGTCGAAGTCCGGCAGACAGTACGTCTGGCCGTTACGCATGACGACGCCCGGCGGGAAGTCGTCCGCGAGTTGGGGCGGCCGCGTGGCGACAATCGCCCGCATGATCTTGCCGGCTTTCGGGTCGTGGAAGACCGAGGCGCCGAGCCTGACCTGGTCGCCCTCGCGCAGCCACACCAAGGCGCCCGTGCCGAGACGGGGCACGGCGAGTCCGGCGATCAGGTCGACGACCCGATCGGGGTCGAGGGAGGTGCCGAGGACGAGACCGGCATCGGCCAGGAAGGACGGGTCGGAGCCACCCAATCCGTCGTCATGGTCCCCCCGAGCACCGTGGCACAGCGCGCGGACAGCCTCCCGCGCGGCCCGCAGACCTGCGGACGCCGACCGCCGCACCTGATCGGACCTCCGTGATTCACCGACAAACCCTGATATACCGGGCGCATAGGGCGAAATCCCGGTGGATGGTTCCGACGTCACGGGCACACCATCACATCCCCGACCAAATCCGATTCTCGGTACTGCTCCGTAACAGCCAGTCACCTGGTCCACCTGCGGCAGTCTAGTTCGGATATCGGATATCACGCATCAGGGGAACGTCGGCCCGAGCCGCAACCAGTACCCCATCGCCCTCCCTTCGCCCCCACCGACCGGGTTTGATGCTGGATAGGCATCACCCGACCGAGGAACACGCGCTCCGCCGCGCCGTCCCGACGCGGCGGAGCGGTCCCTGGGTAGGCGCACAACAGGGGCACCTGCACCAAAAAGGCCAGGAACGCCAGAAGGAGCCAGATGAGGACACATTATTCTGTTGAGGACTGCCCCACAAAGACACCCTCATCTACTAAGGGAGATAAAATACCTTATTCCTGTCCTCGATCTAGAGTCCAGCACGGCAACCGGAGCGACGCGGGCAAGGACCACGCGGGCAGCGAGAACGTCGAGGGTGCTGGGGACAACAAGGACAACAGCCCAGGAGCCGGCGACGCCGGGGAGCTGGATCGCCCGAATGGCGCCGACGGCCGGGTGCGGTCGCCCGGCCGGGACGGGACGTGGTGGCGCCGGGCCGTGCTGTACGAGGTGTACCTTCGCAGTTTCGCCGATTCCGATGGTGACGGGGTCGGCGATCTGGAGGGGCTGCGGCGGCACCTGCCCGTGCTGGCCGAACTCGGCGTCGACGCGATCTGGATCACACCCTTCTACTCGTCCCCCATGGCCGACCACGGGTACGACGTCGCCGACCATCGCGGCGTGGATCCGCTCTTCGGTGACCTCGCGGACCTCGACGCCGTGCTCGCCGACGCCGCCGAGGCCGGACTCGCCGTGCTGATCGATCTCGTGCCGAACCACTCGAGCTCGGCGCACCCGGCGTTCCAGGCGGCGCTCGCGTCCGCGCCGGGCAGTCCCGAGCGGGAGCTCTACATCTTCCGCGACGGCCGAGGCCCCAGCGGCGAGCAGCCTCCGAACAACTGGGAATCGGTGTTCAGTGGATCGGCCTGGACGTGGGTGGCGGACGGCCAGTGGTACCTGCACCTGTTCGACGCCGAGCAGCCCGACTGGAACTGGGATCATCCCGCCGTCCGCGCGGACCATGCCGCGACGCTGCGGTTCTGGCTCGATCGGGGGGTCGACGGGTTCCGGATCGACGTGACCCACGGGCTGGTGAAGGACGCCGAGCTACGGGACAACCCGCCCGGCGCCCTGTTGGCTCCGGACAGCGGGTTCCGCGAGGAGCACGAGCCCCGGGTCTGGGACCAGGACGGGGTGCACGAGATCTACCGCGAGTGGCGCGCGATCACCGACGAGTACACCGCCCGCGACGGGCGTCCCAGGGTCCTGATCGGGGAGACCTGGGTGCGCGACCCGGCCCGGCTCGCCCGCTACGTGCGACCGGACGAGCTGCACCTGACGTTCTCGTTCTCCCTGCTGAGCATCCCCTGGTCGGCGGCGGCCTGGTGGGCCGCCATCGATGCCGAACGCGCCGCGCTGACGGCGGTCGGCGCGCCGGGCACCTGGGTGCTCGCCAACCACGACGTGGTGCGTCCGGCGACCCGTTACGGCGGCGGTCCCACGGGGACCCGCCGCGCGCGCCGCCCTGCTCACGCTGCTCGCACTGCCCGGCACCGCGGTGCTGTACCAGGGCGACGAGCTAGCGCTGCCGCAGGCCGAGGTGCCGCCGGCCGCCCGTCGCGACCCGATCTGGACGCGGTCCGGGGGCACGTCGCCGGGCCGGGACGGCGCCCGGATCCCCCTGCCGTGGTCGGGGGACACGCCCCCTTACGGATTCACCTCGGCCGGCGCCGACCCGTGGTTGCCGCAACCCGCCGACTGGGCGGACCTCGCGGTCCTCGCGCAGGCGGCCGACCCGATGTCGACCTGGCTGCTCGTGCGCAGCGCGCTCGCCCTGCGCCGTGCCCTCCCCCACCTGCGTGGCGACGACCTGCGCTGGTGGGACGACGCCCCGGCCGGATGCCTGGCCTTCGACCGCCCCCGCGCCGGCAGGCTCGTCGGTGCCCCCGGCCCCGCCCACCTCGGTGGGGCCGGCCAATATGACCTGCGTGATGACGACCGAGGGGAAGATGGCGGTTCCGCTGCCCGGACGGCTGGTGCTCGCCAGCGGACCGGTGGGGTACGACGGCGCGACCCTGACGCTGCCCCCCGACACGACGGCGTGGATCGCGCCCCGCGACGGCTGAGAACACCCGTCGCCCGGATCGGGCCGCACCGCGTGCCGCAGAATGGACGAGTGAGCCAGTCTCCTCCGCGCACTCTCCCGGTCAGCTCCTTCTACGACGCCGCCGGCGGCGAACCGACGTTCCGGAAGCTGGTCGCGCGGTTCTACCAGGGTGTGGCAAACGATCCGGTACTGCGCCCGCTCTACCCGGAAGAGGATCTGACCGGCGCTGAGGAGCGCCTGCGCATGTTCCTCATCCAGTACTGGGGTGGCCCGACCGACTACCAGGAGCAGCGCGGGCATCCTCGGCTGCGGAGGCGGCACGGCCCGTTCGCGATCGGCCCGGCGCAGCGGGACGCCTGGCTGAAGATCATGCGGGCCGCGGTCGACTCCCTGGACCTGCCGCCCGATCTCGACAGGCAGCTCTGGGGCTACCTGTCGATGGCGGCGAACTCGCTGCAGAACCGCCCCGACTGACCGCTCGGTGCCCGCGGGCACCGGCCGGGCGGCCGGCCCGGGTGCGCTCTCAGTCCCGGGTGAGCTTGCGGTAGGTGACGCGGTGCGGGCGGGCCGCTTCCTGCCCGAGACGATCGATCTTGTTGGTCTCGTAGTCGGCGAAGTTCCCCTCGAACCAGAACCAGCGCGCCGGGTCCTCGTCGGTTCCCTCCCAGGCCAGGATGTGGGTGGCGACCCGGTCGAGGAACCAGCGGTCGTGGGAGATGACCACGGCGCAGCCGGCGAACTCCAGCAGCGCGTCCTCCAGGGAGCGCAGCGTCTCCACGTCGAGGTCGTTGGTGGGCTCGTCGAGAAGCAGGACGTTGCCGCCACGCTTGAGGGTGAGCGCGAGATTCAGCCGGTTACGCTCCCCGCCGGACAGCACACCGACGGGCTTCTGCTGGTCGGGCCCCTTGAACCCGAACGACGACACGTACGCCCGGCTCGGGAAGTCGACCTTGCCGACGACGATGTGGTCGAGGCCGTCGGAGACGACCTGCCAGACGTTCTTCTTCGGGTCCAGGCCCGAGCGGGTCTGGTCGACATAGGCGATGTCGACGGTGTCGCCGATGACGAGCTCCCCGGCGTCCGGCGCCTCCTGCCCGGTCAACATCTTGAACAAGGTCGTCTTACCGATGCCGTTGGGGCCGATCACGCCGATGATGCCGCCGCGCGGCAGGGTGAACGACAGGTTGTCGATGAGGAGCCGGTCATCGAAGCCCTTGGTGAGCCCCTTGGCCTCGATAACCTGGTTGCCGAGCCGGGGGCCGGGCGGGATCTGGATGTCCTCGAAGTCGCGCGGGCGCGCCCGGTCCGCCTCGGCGGCCAGCTCCTCGTAGCGGGCGAGGCGCGACTTGCTCTTGGTCTGGCGGGCCTTCGGATTGGACCGGACCCACTCGAGTTCCTGGGCGAGTACCCGGCGCCGCTTGGCGTCCTTCTGGCCTTCGACCTTCAGCCGGGCCGCCTTGTTCTCCAGATAGGTGGTGTAGTTGCCCTCGTAGGGCAGGGCACGGCCCCGGTCGAGCTCGAGGATCCAGCCGGCGACGTTGTCCAGGAAGTACCGGTCGTGGGTGACGGCCAGCACGGCGCCCGCATAGCGGGCGAGGTGCTGCTCCAGCCAGGCGACGCTCTCGGCGTCGAGATGGTTGGTCGGCTCGTCGAGCAGGAGTAGGTCGGGAGCCTCGAGCAGGAGCTTGCACAGCGCGACCCGGCGGCGCTCACCGCCGGAGAGCAGGGTGACGTCGGCATCGCCGGGCGGCAGCCGCAGCGCGTCCATGGCCTGGTCGAGCTGGCTGTCGAGCTCCCAGGCGTTCGCGGCCTCGATCTTGTCGATGAGCTCGGCCTGCTCGGCGAGGAGGGAGTCGAAGTCCGCGTCGGGCGCGGACATCTTCTCGTTGATCTCCTCGTAGCGGGCGAGCACCCGGCGGATCTCGCGCACGCCGTCCTCGACGTTGCCGCGGACGTCCTTGGTCTCGTCCAGCGAGGGTTCCTGGGCGAGCATGCCGACCGTGTAGCCGGGGCTCAGGGTCGCCTCGCCGTTACTCGGCGGATCGAGGCCGGCCATGATCTTGAGCAGGGACGACTTCCCCGCGCCGTTCGGGCCGACTACCCCGATCTTGGCTCCGGGGAGGAACGACAGGGTCACGTCATCGAGGATGACCTTGTCGCCATGGGCCTTGCGCGCTTTGCGCATCTGGAAGACGTACTGCGCCATGCCATCAACCCTAGGGCATCGCGCCCGCGTTCCTCACAGCGGTGATCGGTGGCCCGTCGGCCGACGCCGGGGACCGGGCGGATCATCGGGTCCTCCCGGTCCCCGGACGGCATCCGGTGGGTACCACACCACGAAGAAGGGCACAGACTGTGGGGGCGACCGCTGCATGGGGACGACCGCTGAAACGGAGATGACGAGCGCGGGGAGGACGGCATGCTCGCGAGTGACCATCGGCTCGGGCTGGCGGCCGAGGCGTTCATCTTCGGATATCCCCTGGTCAGCAATGTCCGGCTGAGCGTACGGACGGCGGCTGAGGGAATCGGGCCGATCCGGCCCGCCGGGTACAACGCCTTCGCTCACGAGACGGAACCGCCCGCGCCACTGTCCTGCTTCGTCAGCGTCGACAACGACGCCCTGTGCTCGGTGGCCGAGGTCGACCTCACGCCGGGTCCGCTGGTCCTGCGGATCCCCGACACGCCGGATCGTTACAGCGTGATGATCTTCATGGACGCCTGGCGGAACAACTTCGCCTACGTGGGACGGCGAACCACCGGCGGACGGGGTGGGCGCTATCTGCTCGTCCCGCCGGGCTGGACGGGCAGCGCGCCCGCGTCGCTGGCCCGCATCAAGGCGCCGACCCGGCTGCTGACGCTGATCAACCGGTTTGGCTTCGACGGCCCGGCGGACATCGCGGCGGTGTCCCGGCTGCAGGAGGAACTGGACCTGAGCCCGCTGGATCCCGAGGCCCGCCGCGCGGAGGGACCGCCGGAGCACTCGAAGAGGGTCTGTGACGACCTCCGGTTCTGGGAGGAGCTGCGCATCTGGCTGCGCGCCTATCCTCCGTCGCGGGCCGAGGCCGAGTACGCCCGCCACTTCACCTCGCTCGGGATCCTCAACGATCCTTCGCCGTACATCGACCCCAACCCGGGCCTCGCCTGGTCCCTGCGCACCGGGCTGCGCGCCGGCCGCGACGAGCTCGAACGGGTGGCGCACGCCGGCCGGGCGCTGACGAACGGCTGGGTGAGCACCCCGCATGCCCTCGACTTCAACCTGGACCGACTCGGACCAGGCACGATCGACGATCCGGCCTGGCGGATAAGCGATCGGGCACAGGCCCGTCTCGCCCGGGCGATGGCCGCCCGGCTGCCGCGGGGCGCGACGCACGGCTACGAGGAGATCCAGGCGAGCCGTGCTATCGACACGGACGGCCGTCAGCTGAGCGGGGCCCACCGGTACCTGCTGGAGCTGGTGCCGCCTCCGCAGGCCGTGTTCTGGTCGCTGACAATGTACGACGCGCCCGAGTATTACCTCGTCGAGAATCCCCTGCACCGGTATTCCCTGCGGAGCGGCGACCGCGATCTGCGCCGCGGTCCGGACGGCTCGGTGCGCATCCTGCTCCAGAGCGATCCCCCGGAGGACGGCGGGCCGCTTGCCAACTGGCTGCCCGCGGCAGTCGGTGATTTCCGGCCCGTCCTACGGATCTACGAGCCGGGGACTGACGTCCTCGACGGAACGTACATGCTTCCTCCCATCCGCCGCATCGACCGATCACCGGGCCGACCGATCACCGGGGGATCGGGGCGCCGGGGCAGGCAGGTTACCCGGGCGGGCAGGTCAGCCTCGACGATCATCGATGATGATGCGCAGCGGCGGCCGACGCCCCTCGCCGACCTCATCGACCTCCCCCAGGGATCCGAGCACGGTGACCGGCGGGCCGGCAGCCGGCCGGGAACCGTCCGACCGGGAGCTGTCCGACCGGGAACCGTCCCGTGCGGCCAGCCGCACGGGCAGCACCTTATGATCAAGGAAATGTTCCCGTCCGGAAGGGCTCGTCGCGTAGTAGGCCACGGTGATGGAGGTGCCCCGGCCGTCCCGCACGGTGCTCGCCGACGGACGGCCGAGGGATCCGGAATGCACCGGGGACCGGCCGGAGTCGTTGCGGTCCGTCGTGGTGCCGCCGGGGCTGTCCGTGCCGCCGGCGATGTTGGTGATACTGGTGATATTGGCGACGTCGGTGATATCGAGGCCGTCCGCGTCGACGGTGAGGATCATCGAGGTGGGGATCCGCGGATGGACCGGAATCGACAGGCGGCGGGCACCCTCGGTGAGCACGACGCGGGCGGAACGGGCGCCCGCGGGCGCGGCATCCACTCGCAGGGTCACCGCCACCCGCCTGCCGCTCCTGACCGCCAGCCGTTCGACCCGCGCGGTGGAAGGCGAGGCGGGTGAGCGGCCGTAGGCCGATGCCAGGCGGAGCAGGTAGGCCGGGCGGTCCGCGTGGTCAGCGGCCACGATGAGATCGTCGACCCCCCGCGACACGGCGAACAGGACGGGACCGTCGAGCTTCGGCCCGTTCGCGGTCACCGGAGTGGGATGCCCGAGAAACGGCGGGTTCACCGCGACGAACACGAGCGGGTCGCCCGGCAGCCGATTCAGCATCGCGCTGAGGTCACGGTCGTGCCCGGTGAGCGTGAGGTTGGCGCGCACCGCCCCGACCAGGACGACGGCCGTGAGCGCCAGGATGGCGGCGCCGGTCCCCGCGACGGCGGTGAGCCCGAAGCGGTGCCCGCGGGCGAAGACGGCTTCGCCGGCCCTGACCAGGCCCTCCGCGCCGAGGTGGACGAGCGGGATGAGCACCGGGACCAGGTAGAAGGGGCCGACGTAGCGGATGCCGCCCCACAACTCGGCCGCGTTCCACGCGCCCCAGAAGCCGACGTATCCGCCCAGGAAGAGCAGCCCACCCGCACCCAGGACCGCGGCGGGTGCGGACAGCTGCCGCCGAGCCGCCACGACGATCGCACAGCCGGCCAGCACTACTCCCCCGCAGGCCCAGCCGCCGAACAACCACAGGTGGTCGCCAACCGACTGCAGCCCTTCGACCAGGCCGAAGTCGTGCCTGCCGTCGCCGGGATACAGCTTGCGCAACCCGAAGCCGATCTTGTCGTCGGGTTCGAGGAGCGCGAACGGCAGCCGCAACGGGTCACCGGTGGCGGCGGCGTTGCTGAGCAGGACGAGCACCATGGGCGCGGCGAGCCCGCAAAGCAGCCACCGGCACAGCCACCAGCGCCCGCCCGTGGAGGTCAAGACCAGCCAGATCGCGAGCGGAGCCAGGAGCAGGACGACGTCGTACGGCCGCACCGCCGCCGCCACGCCGAGGGCGAGGCCCGCGACGACCACCGGTGCCGCCCGTCGGCGGCGCCGTCCCCGCAGCACTCCCAGGACGGTCACCTGCAGCAGCACCAGGGTCGGCAGGTAGCTCAGCACCATCGCGCTCTGGAGGATCACCAGCGGGGAGAAGGCGAGCAGGGTCGCCGCCAACGCCGCGGTCCGCCGGCTGCCGGACAGCTCGGCGCCCAGTAGGTAGGTGACGACGACCGCCGCCATGACGATCATCGCAAGCGCCGGATCGATGCTTCCCGTCAGCACGATGCCGATCGCGAAGATCGCGGGTACGAAGGGCGTGTACTTCAACACGTAGTGATCGCCGACAACGGTTCCCAGCCATGGCAGGTAGGACGGCGCCGGGTCCGGGGCGGGCGGGAACAGGCGGCCCTCGGCGAGGGTCCTGGCATGCAGGAGGTAGATGCCCTCGTCGTTATTGACCGACAGGAACGGGAACACGGTGTGCCGGAGGACGACGGCGACCGCCGCGCTCAGGACGGCGAGCACCATCACGTACCGGGCGGGCCCCGAGATGCTCGCGAGACGAACGCGCAGCCGCTGGACGGGAGCCCGCCGACCGTGAGCGTCGTCGGAAGCCGGCGGCCCGGCCGGCGGTTGTTCGCCGTCCGGCCGGGACCGCGGCGTGTCGTTCCGGGGCTCAGCATCACCCCTGGGCGCGGCGACGACCACCGATCCGGGTGTCGCGTGCGCAAGGCCGCTCTCCAAGCCGGGACTCACGACAACCTGCGCATCGATGACGTCGAAGGGCGCCTGCGGCTCTGTCCCGGGTTCGGCGGAGACAGGCCCCGTCGGCCCCATCTCGTGCCGGCTGCTCATCCACGGCACGGTACCCAGCGCCCTTGGCCGCGCCGGACGCAGGTCGGTCCGACTCGCCCTCCAGGTCCCCGCCATCGACGGCTGGACGATCAGGAGAGGTCATGGGAGGAGGAGGGAAACGACTGCCAGGGTGAATCGTCGACCGTCACGGCGGACGGGCGCGGTTCGCCGGGCGCCACACCCGCGCCCTGGAGCCGCCCGGCACCCGCCGGCGGTCCCGCGACCATCGACGCCATGGCCGTCGCGGCAGATGCCGCTCCGGCCGCATCCGCATCCGCACCAGCGACCGGGAAGCCGGCCAGAGCACCGTGCTCGGATCCCACCAGAGCGGATCCCACCAGAGCGGACGGATCACTGGGAACACCCGTCGCGGCCGCCGCCCCCGCGGGGGCGGAGCCCGGGCGACGGGCAAGTCGCTCCGAGCGAGCCGCATGCCAGGTGAGCTCGGTTCCGACCGCATCCGCGTCGATCTCGTAGGTAACCCGCCGTTCCCCTTCGCCCGTCTCGAACGACCGCTGCCGCAGCCGGCCGTAGACGAGCGCACGATCACCCCGGACGAGGCTGGCAGCGACGTTGTCCGCGAGCTGGCGCCAGCAGGAGACCCGCAGGAACAGCGTGGTTCCGTCGACCCAGCGGCTCTCGGAACGATCGAACCGGCGGGGCGTCGACGCGAGGCGGAAGGTGCATATCGACGCACCGTTGGCCGCCATCCGATGATCCGGATCGTCGACCAGGTTGCCGACAAGCGTGATGGTCGTCTCGAGCATGGCGTGCTCCTCGGGTCAGGGACGGATCCGCCGGGCTGGCCGCGAACGGCCTCTCCCACAGTGAGCCGTCACGGCGACTTCGGAAACCCTCGGTTGGTCGCCTGTGGATAACGAGGGTTCATCCACAGGCCACGCATCCCCGGAGCTCGACCTTCCCAGGA